>JAKQEI010000228.1 GCA_029573495.1 Bacteroidota bacterium
CTTGTGTCTTGATGTTCATTGCCGTCTCGGGCTGATCAAATTCGCCCACAGCCGATACGCACCCGGCACCCCCGCCGGCAACTGCCGGAAGAAGCTGATGCCCGTGTAGATGAAGCGCCCTTGGCCATGGTCGGTCGCGATCAGGGCACCTGTGAGCGGTTCTTCGCCGGGATCGTTCCAAGCGATCAGGGGCGTGTAGTCCGTGGCGAAGTCACTGGCGAAGTAGAGGCCGCGCTCCTGCACCCAGCCTTCGAAGTCAGCGGCGGTGATGGTGTTCGGGGTGTTCAGCAGCGGGTGCTTCGGAACGAGGAAGGTGGGCGGCGCTTCTTCCACGGTGACGCGGCCACGCGAGATGCTGAACGGCTTCGGGCCCAGTGTGGCGGGATCGATCTGGAAATCGCTGGCGCCGGAGAAGAAGCGCGGCGTGGTGTTGTACTGCACGATAAGCGTACCGCCCTCCTCCACGTAGCGCAGCAGCAGCGGGTGCAGCTCTTTCATGCCCTTTGTGGCGTTGTAGGCTCGGATGCCGGTGACGATGGCGTCGTACTTCCGCAGCTCCTCCAGCTTGGCCGAGGCGGGTTCGATGAACTCGACTACCACACCCAGTTGCTCCATCGCCTGGGGCACATCATCGCCAGCGCCTTTCACATAGCCCACGCGCTTGGCGGTGGTCTTCACATCCAGCGGCACCAGCTTCACCTCGGCGGGCGTGTAGTACACCTGCGGTAGGATGTGCGGGTAGTCGATCTCGTGCAGCGTGCGATCCGCTTTGCCTTTCGGACCACTGAACTCGAACCTGACCGGACCACCCTTTGCATTCTCTGATGGCATCAATTGAAAAGTGAAACTCTGTCGCTCGTTGCGCTTGGCGATGTTCACCTGTTTCAGGTCCTTGGTGGTGGCCCAGCCTTCGGGAAGTGTCACATTCAATTGGCCGGTGAGGCTGTCGGTGAGCGCTTCCACCTCCACGGTGATGCTCTGTGGGCCACCTGTGGCAATGAGCACATCGGTCTTCGGGATCACCGAGGCCACGGGCGTGATGTAGACGGGGCGGATGCGCTCGCCGTCCACGCGGTCGACCCATTTGTAAATGGGCGGGGCAAAGAAGTGCAGCGCCATGCCCGGTCTCCGCCAAGGTTGGAGGTCAGCTGGCTCAGAAGGCCGAGTGTTGAAATAGCCATCGATTGTGGGGTCCCGTTGGATGAGTGAGTCGTTCAGAAACATCGACATGCTGTACAGCATTCCCGTGTGGGACTTCAACCACTTGGGCTCTTGCACTCCGACGCCGGAAGCGTATCGCATTTCAGCAATTCTATACGGCTGATTTATAGTAATAGCTCGATTGTCGGGAGCTAGACTTGGCAACTTGCCCCAGTAACCAGTCAGTCCATGTTCTTCGTATTCAACAGCCATTGGAAGCCGCGTAGTGAAGATGTGTTCAAGCTTCATCGGGTCGTTGTTGGCATAGAAAGGCTTCTCCGCGATGAGTTCATAGACCACACCGGTGAGGGACCTTCTCAATTCATCGACAGAATTCGAAATGACAGACCACCGAGGACCAAGGACACGAATCATGCGCATGCCAACGGTATCAATTGCAGTCCGCGACAATTCTGGGTGGTTCGGGTCGAATTCTTGGGTCATCTCCGCGATTGACTTAGAGACCAGCTCCCCCCCCTTCACTCTTCCCCACGTCATATCGATCCCCTCAAAAATGTCCTTCGTTTTCGGCCGGTCGCCTTTCACCAGCTTCAGGTACTCCAGCTGTTCCCCGCGCGTTTCCGCCGCACCGAAGCCCTGGCTCTTGTGCATGCTGCGGCTGCGCCCGGCGATCTCGGTGTAGCTCAGACCCAGCAGCGGGTCATAGCCACCCACATCCACGCTGAACCAATCGGGGTCGCTCTTCGCGATGTCGGCCAGGTCCTTCTTCCACCAGGTGCTGCCGTTGAAGAAGAGACGGCGCGGCTGCCATACCTCGAGCCCTTGTTCCAGTTGCTCCGGGAAGGCGGTGGGATCACCGGCCAGGTCGAAGGCCTCTTCGGCGAGGATGGCGCTGGCCTCGTGGTGGCCGTGCCCCGCGCTGCGGTCTGGCGCGAAGCGGGTGATGATGATGTCCGGCCGGAACATCCGGATCACGCGCACCACATCGCTCAGCACCTCCTGCTTGCCCCATTTCTCAAAGCTCTCGGCCGCGCTCTTGCTGTAGCCGAAGTCCACCGCGCGGGTGAAGAACTGTTCGCCGCCATCGATGCGCCGTGCTTCCAGCAGCTCCTGCGTGCGGATGATGCCCAGCGCATCGCCCAGTTCAGGACCGATGAGGTTCTGCCCGCCATCGCCGCGCGTGAGGCTGAGGTTGCCGGTGCGCACCTTCTTGCCGTTGGCAAGCCAGGCGATCAGGCGGGTGTTCTCGTCATCGGGATGCGCCACGATGTAGAGCACGCTGCCCAGCACGTTGAGCTTCTGCATGCGGTGCAGGATCTCGGCGGCGTGGGGTTGGGCGGGAGGGCGTTGTGGGAAAGCGGCGGGTTGAAAGGTGAAAGCGGCGAGTGCGAGCGCGGCAAGGCGCAGGACGCCGGCAAGGCGGAGG
>JAKQEI010000236.1 GCA_029573495.1 Bacteroidota bacterium
TGAAAGCGTAGAGGTTCCTGTCCTGTTCCACCGAGATCACTTCCGCAGCGCCGCGTGAAAGGAATTCCAACGAGATGTTGCCGGTACCTGCGAATAGGTCGAGCACCCGGATGCCCTCCAGCGGTATGCTATGCTGAAGCACGTTGAAGAGTCCCTCTTTTGCGAAATCCGTGGTGGGACGGGCCTCCATCTCGTGCGGCGGATGCAGTCTGCGATTGCGGTACTTCCCGCCTACGATACGCATGCGATCTGTTCAAAAGCGGCGAGCCAGCGGTCGGCCTCCATCCCGCCGGGCGGATCTCCGATGGCCGTGGACGGGACCGCCGGTTGGTGATCGATGAAGTAGGCGGTGAGCAGATCGCGGTCCTCCTTGGTCAAATGGGTGCCACCGGTGCGCAACGCGATGCCATCGGGGCGCAGTCCGGCATGCGCGGTGGCCATCAGACAGAAGTACAGGATGTCCTCGGGTGTTCGCGCTGGATAGGAATTGCTCACTAGAAGGGTGCGCTCGTCGGCAATGGCCACATCCAGCCGATCCGCTCCACGGTGCAGCAACAGCACGGGTCCCAGGTGCGCCCGCGTGCGTGCGCCGTTCACCATGACAGCCTGGAGCGGCAGGCTGCGGGCGATCGGGAAGCGCTCCAGGATGAGCCGCTCGTTCGAGGCTTCCGGGACGTACAGACATTGTGCCCTTAAGGTGTCCACTGCTTCTTCCCGCACGCTGCCCGAGGGCAGGCGTCCATGCACCAGGGTCAGATGCTCCAAGGCCGTGCCGGGTTCGAACGCACCATCCGGCACCAGCGTGCTCCACTCGGGCAGCATGACATAGGTGACCGATCTCGGATGGCGCGGCAGGTGGGATGAACGGATCGCGTCGACATCCGGGGCCCAATGCATGGCGGCGATCCTCCCGCGCTGAACATCATGTGCCACCCAGCCCGAGACCCCCTGACCAAGCACCAGCGCCACATGATGCTGGCGCTCCGCCTCGGGGCGGTATTCCTTCGAACGATGACTTACCGGTGTGACGTCTTCAGCGATCATCGTGATCATGTTCTGCTTCGCGCAGCTCGTTCATCCGGACGTTCGCCGCGTCGTGCATTCGATAGCTACGGTATGCCAGGGCCAGGGCGGAAATGGCGAACAGGATCCCGAGCATGTTGCCGGCCCGCTGGCTGAAATAGCCCAGCTGCATCAACATCGCGATCAACCCCGCCAGGAAGGCGAGCCCCGCCCCAAGAAGCATCGGGGGCCCTTGACCATCCATGATGCCCGCCACGAGCAGGGTGCCACCGGCGAGCATCAGGAAGACCGCGAGGACATTGAAGAACAAGCGTTTCATGCGAACGTGAGGCGACCAAAAGTAGGGTAATTTCACACCGTGGAACGTGGGATGGCCGGGCTTTCGGCCCATGTGATCCGCCCGTTCCGATGATCCCCATGACCCAGCTGCCCGCGCTCGGCGACCGGCTTCTTGCCGCGCTCGGCCATGTGCCCACCACCGGTCAGGAGCGTGCTGCACGTGCCTTGGAACGATTGATGGCGACCAACAAGGAACGCACGGCCCTGGTCCTGAAAGGCTATGCAGGAACGGGCAAGACCTCGTTGATCGGGGCGTTGGTGAAGGTGCTCGCCTCCGAGCGCAGGCCGGTTGTCCTGCTCGCTCCCACGGGTCGGGCTGCCAGGGTGCTGTCCGCTATCGCGGGGAAGGAGGCTTCCACCATTCACCGGCGCATCTATCGGTCAGCCGGTGAGGAGGGTCATGCGACCGTCCGGGTGGCGGCGAACCGGGACGCAGGTGCGCTCTTCATCGTGGATGAAGCTTCCATGATCGGCCGGCATGGTGGTGGGGATGGTGGGTTCGGTGGTCGCGATCTCCTGGGTGACCTGTTCGAGCACATCTATGCGGCACCTGGTACGCGCGCGCTGCTGATCGGTGATCCCGCGCAATTGCCTCCAGTGGGCAGCGACCACAGCCCGGCGCTGGATCCGAAGGAACTGGCGGCGTTCGGAGTGTTGGCCGGCGTGGTGGAACTGACCGATGTCGTTCGTCAGGCCCTGGATTCCGGCATTCTCTCCAACGCCACCGCCCTGCGCGGATCGTTGAACGTCCAGAAGCCGAAGGTCATCTTTCAGCAGGGCTTCCCTGATGTGATCAGAACGGACGGATATGATCTGCAGGATGCACTGGAGACCGCATACGGTCAGGATGGGGATGAGGAGGTCTGCGTGATCTGCAGGAGCAACAAGCGGGCCTTCGCATACAGCCAGCAGGTCCGTGCGCGCATCCATGGATTCGAGGAGGAGTTGTGCTCAGGCGACAGGTTGATGGTCGTTCGCAACGATTACTTCTGGGCCGGTCGTAACGGCCGGGTGGAGCTGATCGCCAATGGCGAGCAACTCCGGGTCTCGCGTGTGCACGGAGTGGAGGAACGCCATGGCTTCCGCTTCGCGGATATCACGGCCCATTGGTGGAATGGACAGGAGGAACGGGAGCTTGACGTGAAGGTGATGCTCGATGTCCTCGCGCTGGAGTCGCCTGCACTGCCCCAGGAGCGACTTCGACGGCTGCGCGATGGCATCCTCGCCGGGATGCAGCAGGGCACGAAAGCGGCACGGTTGAAGGCGCTGCGCGACGATCCCTATGCCCAGGCCCTGCAGGTCAAGTATGCATATGCGGTCACTGCGCACAAGGCACAGGGTGGTCAGTGGAACACCGTGTTCGTGGATCAGGGCTACATCACGGAGGATATGCTCGATCCGGAGTATGTGCGGTGGTTGTACACGGCCGTCACACGTGCGAGCCGGCGCTTGTACCTGTTGAACTTCCACCCGCGCTTCTGGGGCGAGGAGCCGTGGATCAAGCACCGAACAACATCGCCTGCTCAAGAGGACGAGGAGTCGCCAGGCTGATCAGATGTCCACTGCTGGTGCGCCAGGTCCGCACATGGTATTCCGGAGCGGCCATCGCCATGAACTCGGTGTGCTGGATGGTCAACTTGTTCAACGGTTCATTCACACGGAGGCTCCGCAGATCATCCATGATCCCCACGCCGCTCGCCTTCAGCACCGCCTCCTTCCGCGTCCATAGTTCCAGGAAGGTGCTTTTGGGTTGCTCGCTCTTGCCGATGGTGGTCCGTTCCTCCGGCGTGAAGTAGTGCGCACTTACGGCTTCGTGGTCCACGCTTCGGTCAAGTGTCTCGAGGTCGAGCCCCAGCTCCATCGTGGAGCAAACGGCGAGGGCCACGGCATCCTTCGTGTCGCTCAGGTTGAAACACAGGTCCTTCTTCGTGAGCGTTGGTTTACCGAAACGGCCACGTACGAAGGTGATGTCCTTCGCCGGAACCCCGGTGTAATGAGCGAGCAGTTCACGCATCCAACCATGGCCCAGTTCGAAGCGTTCGCGGTCCGCATGGAACCTGAATCGCAGCGCCCTCATCCGTTCCTCCTCGTCAAGAAGGTCGCATAGCACCTCGTACCGCGGTCGCAACTCGTTCAACGTGGCGAAGTGCACGAGGCATGCGTTCCGGGCGAGCAGAGGAGGTTCCACGCGGAGTACCTCGCGCGCATCCGTTTCCAGGCAGTGGATCAGGAGCGAACGCGTCGCCATCGTCATGCTCCCATGGACGCGGACCTCGTGTGGACCAGAACGCCGTCCATCACATGTGCCAGGTCGGCCACCAGCGGTTCCTTGATGATGCTGTAATGGTCACCTTCGATGGTGCGCAGGATCAGCTTTCCGCGCACGTGCTTGCTCCAGCCCATGTCCGCGTCCCCCGGTGAATCGATGGCCTTGATCACACAGACGTCCCCATCATAGGTGCGTGCGTTGTAGGCAGAGGTGGCCTTGTCGTAGGTGTCGATGATGTTGAAGTTGCGCAGGCGCGTTGGCAGTACCTTGCCCATGCCGTGGTAAGCGCGCACGATTCCACGAAGGAAGAACTTCTTGATCGCGTCATAGGATCGGCGCTCCTCCTTCATCACCTGCATGAACGGTTCGGGTGCGTAACTGTCCAGCATGATCACCATCGGGACCTCCTGTCCCATGGCGTGCAGTTGCCGGGCCACCTCGAACGCGACCACGCCACCGAACGAATAGCCGCAGATCTGATAGGGCCCTTGGGGGATCAGTTGCCGCAGCTCTGCGACGTAGTGTGCAGCGATCGCCTTCACGGTGGAATACTTCATGGGCCGGCCATCCTCGCCTTGGTGCACGGTGCCGATGAAGGGTTGGTCCGGGTGAAGGTAGCGGGGTAGATAATGATTGGCCTCGTCCCCATGGACGCAGAACAGCGGTACCCGGCCGCCCTCGCGCTTGATCGGCGTGACATTGCTCAGGTCCGCAGCGACCTGGTTCATGGGAACACCGCTCAGCTCCTGTGCCAGCTCGGCGATCGTCGGGGACCGGAAGAGGAGGTTCAAGCCGTAGGTACGACCGAACCGCTGCTCGATCTGCGACAGCATCTGGATGCCGAGGATGGAGTGTCCGCCCAGGTCGAAGAAGTTCTCATGGATCCCGGGGTCGGCCACGCCGAGCACTTTGCTCCAGATGGAGGCCAGGATCCGTTCCGTTCCGGTTCGAGGGGCGACATGCTCCGCCTTCATCCCCTGCCAGGCCGTCGATGGCGCAGGCAGGGCGCGGCGATCCACCTTGCCATTGGCCGTCAAGGGCAGGGCTTGCAGCACCGCATAGCCGGTCGGCACCATGTAGCCGGGCAGCCTGGCGCGGAGATGTTCGCGCACATCGTCCAGGAGTTCCTCATGGGGGACGCGTACCCCATCGGCCGGGACCACATAACAAACGAGGGTCTTCTCAGCGCCTCCATCCTGTCGCGCGACCACCACCTTGTCCTTCACGCCCGGCAGGTCGTTCAACGCGTTCTCGATCTCTCCCAGTTCCACCCGGAAACCACGGACCTTCACCTGGCCATCGCCGCGACCGATGAAGGAGATACTACCGTCCGGGTTCCATCGCACGATATCACCTGTGCGGTAGAGCTTGGCGCCGCTCTTGCCGCTGAAGGGATCATCGATGAAGCGTTCGGCGGTCAGCTCCGGCCGGTTCCAGTAGCCCAGTGCCACGCCGTCGCCGCCAGCGTACAGCTCGCCTTTGCGACCCACGGGGACCGGGTTTCGCTGTTCGTCGAGAACATGCACCGTCGTATTGTTCAGCGGGAAGCCGATCGGCACATTGTCCGCGATATCCGCCTCCTTGTTGATGGGGAAGCAGCAGGTGAACGTCGTGTTCTCCGTGGGACCATAGCCATTGACGAGGATGTTGGGTCCGAGGGCCTTCATGGCTTTCTTCACATGCGGCACGCTCACCACATCACCGCCCGTGAAGATGTGCTTCAAGCTGCGCAGGCGTTGGATCTGCTCATCCACCAGCATGTTGAACAAGCCCACGGTGAACCACACGGTGGTGACCCCATGGCGGTGGATCTCATCGCAGATCTCTGGTAGTGTGGGCTTCTGTTGTGGTTGAAGGACCAGGCGTCCGCCATTGAGCAATGCGCCCCAGATCTCCAGGGTGCTCGCATCGAAACTGATGTTCGAGAGCTGGAGGAAGCAGAGGTCCGGCCCGAAGGGCAGGAAGTTCTGTTCGCGCACAAGACGAACGATCGCGCGGTGCGGTACCACCACACCTTTCGGTGTGCCTGTGCTACCGCTGGTGTACATGATGTATGCGGGCGCATCGGCGTTGGTCGGCGGCATGGTCGCGGCTTCGCCCTCCTTCACTTCATCCAGCAGCACTACGCGCGCGTTGTGCGACGGAAGCGTGGCGGTGAGGTGACGCTGCGTGAGCATCACCTTCACGTCGGTGTCCTGCAGCATGAAGGCGAGACGGTCGGCGGGATAGGCCGGATCGAAGGGCACGAAGCAGCCGCCGGCGCGAAGCGTGGCGAGCATGGCCACCACCATGTCGAAGCTGCGGTCCATGCACAGGCCCACCGGCTCGCCGGGCTTCACGCCCATGCCGATGAGCGCGGCGCTCAACGCATGCACACGCTGCTGCAGCTCGCGGTAGCTCAGCTTTTGATCGAGCAGTTCCACGGCGGTGCGATCGGCGTGCTTCACAGCCACCTCATCGAAGAGGCTGCCGATGTCCACCTTCGGATACGCCGTGGCACGACCGGTCCACTCAGGCTTCGGCATCTGTTGCTCACCAACAAGGGCAGCGTCACTGATCAGGTCTGCGATGGTGGCATTCGGCGCGGCGCTCACGCGTTTGATCAGCGACACCAGCTGGTCCATCCAGCCGCGCACCGTGGCCTCATCGAAGAGGTCGGTGTTGTAGCTCCATTCGAGCGTGAGGTGCCCCTCGTTGCCGGTGGCATTGAGGAAGAGCTCGAAGTTCTCGAAGGCGCGCGGGTTGCTGATGAAGCGATGCTGCAGCCCGTCGAAGGCCACCCCATCGTCCATGTTCATGTCGATGTTGAACACCACCGGGCAGAGCGGGATGCGGCCGGGCTCACGCGGCACGTTCAACTTCTGCAGCAACGTGCCGAAGGTGTACTTCTGGTTGTCGAAGGCGTCCAACACGCCGGTGCGCCGTGCCTTCAAGTGCTCCACGAAGGCTTGCTCTTCATCGATC
>JAKQEI010000243.1 GCA_029573495.1 Bacteroidota bacterium
GAGCCGCCGGCCGTGCCGTCCCAGCCCATCGAAGGGTCGGTGGTGGCGAAGAGGCCCCGGCCCCAACGGTCGTAGATCCGCAGGTCGTAGGTGTCCAGGTCGATCACGTTCGCGATCGGCAGGAAGTGGTCGTTGATGCCATCGCCGTTCGGCGTGAAGGCCGTCGGTACGTAGTACACGTACTCCTGCGGCTGCAGGTGCGCCACGATGGTGTCCGGTCCCGCGATCACGGTGTTCAGCATCACCATGGAGCTGTCGTCCGGGGTGTAGCCGTTCTGCGCCACCGTCCAATACAGGAAGTCATAGTAGAGCGGTGCCTTGATGCGGAATTCCACCTCGGTGTTCTGCGGTACGCTGGCCGTGGCCGGGAAGTCCGTGTAGAGGATACCGTCGAAGGTGATCTCGGCGCCCTCCACCCGCGGGTCCACATCCAGCACCACTTCATACCGGATCGGTTCCTCGAAATGGGCCACCACGCTGTCCGCCGTGAGGAAGTCGATGGTCACCAGGGAATCCGTGGTGCTCGGCAGCACGCTGTTGGTGCTGAACACCTCCCAATGGCTGAAGCGGTAGCCTTCGTTCGGTACCGGCGCCAGGTTGGTGTTGATCCCACCGTAATAGGTGCCCGAGAAGGGATAGGTGTCCGGCTGCAGGGAGTTGATCACGACCTCGCCGCTCAAGGGGGGGTCGACGTTGAAGACGACCTCATACGGTCCTTCCAGGTCGTAGCAGTCCACCATGCCCTCCTCGAAGGCCACGCAACGCGTCTCGATGAAGTCACGCATCACCTGCACATTGGCTTCCCATTGGGCCACGCTGCCACCCCAGCGCGCCACCTGCCCCGGCATCTCGGGCGCGATCAGCGCCACCAGGCTGTCCAGGAAGGGGATCATGTGATCGCACTTGAACAGGGTGTTGCCCAGATCGATGTAGCGGTTCACGTAGTAGTCGTGCACCATCTCGTTCTCCGCGATGAGCTTTTCCAGGATGAGCGTGTGCCCCTGGCCACCGGGGTTCGGCAGGGCCTCCGCGTTGCAGGGATCGGCCGTGGGCGTCTGGTTCGGGATGCCCGTGAAGTTGGTGTAATGCCCGAACGTGGCGTCCATGTCCCAGAGGATGTAGCCCCACTTCTTGTGGTCACCGTCCAGGTCGCGACCGCGCCACCAGCCGGTGTTCCAGTTCAACCAGTCGGCGCACACGGTGTAGCTGTTCAGGCAGAAATAGTCGATCAGGCTCTTCCAGTTGAACTGCCCGTCGACATAGGTGAAGGCCGCAGCATCGCCCATGTCGTTGTTCATGATGTAATCGCGCAGGGCGTTCCAGTCGGTCTGTGCCTGCGCACCGCCATACTCGCTCCAGGTGCCGCCCCAGGTCTTCAGCATCTGGATGTTGAACTCGTCCTGGTCGTAGTAATACCGCGTGTAATCGTGGTCGTCCACCTTCTCACGCATGTCGTACACGCCCCAATACTGGCCGTTCACATACAGCACCGCCGGTTCGTAGCTGCGTTCGTCGAGCCGTAGGTCGCCCGTCTGGCTCAGGGCCTGCACGTACGCATCGCGAATGTGCGCAGGCTGGCCCGGACCGAAGTTGAAGTTGTCCCCGGCCGAGGCCTTGATGATGAGCCGCTGGAACTTGTCGCGGTCCTTGGTGCGGAAGATGGGATAGTGGATGGCGTCGTTGTAGCCGGTCTGGTCCCGTGTGATGTAGTCGAATCCCCGCTGATCATAGGCCCAGCTGTCCTGCCCGTGTTCGTTGAACTCGCCCACCGCCTCATCGCGCAGCTGTCCATCCTCGCCGAAGTACTCGAAGCTGCCGAAGGGCTGGATGAAGCCGTCGCCGTCGAGCAGGTCATCCACCTGGTCGCCAGCGATGCTCAACACCACCACGGTGTGCGAAGTGTTGATGAAGTAGGTGTTCGTCTCCGTGAAGCTGGGCTGCTCGCCCGCGCTGCCAAAACAGGCCGCCCGGATCACCGTGGTGTTGTTCACCGCGATGGGACCAGCGTAGGCCGTGGAGGTGGCGGTGGGCTCCGAACCGTTCGTGGTGTAGCGGATGGTGGCACCGGCAGGACCGGTGATGGTGACGTTCTGCGCACCGCCATAGAAGCCGGCCTCGGGACTGAGGGTCGGCTTGGCCATGTACTCCGGGGAAGCACCTCCGTTCGCAGCGTTCGGCGTGGGGTTGTTGAAGAGGCTCCAGGTGGCGGCGCCATCGGTGGTGCGGCCCCGGCTGTGGCCGAGCTTGGTGCGCATCTCCGGGGTGAACTCGAAGTCGTCCACCGGGTCGCCGGCCGGGTTGCTCAGCCGCACATGGTCGCTCTCAGCCTGGTTCAGGTTGAAGCTGGTATGCACGAAGCCACCCACGGTTTCGTCCCGCTTGCTGCAGATGAAGACCTGCCGATCACCTGCGGGTATCACCATGCCAGCCGGAACCTGCCACTTCATGGGGTTGCCCGCCCGGTTGCTCAGCCACCAGCCGCTGATGTCCACGGCGGCCGCACCGGGGTTGTAGAGCTCGAACCAGTCCTCGAACTCGCCGTAGTTATCCGCGTAGCCGCTCATGTTCGAGGCACAGACCTCGTTCACCACCACCTGGGCGTTCACGGTGGCTGCCGCTGAGAGGAAGAGGAGGGAAAGAAGATTTCTTACGCGCATGCGATCCTTGCAGGGTTCAAGTGCAAGTTACCGGTCTGTTACGTTCATGCTACCCGCATGTGCGGGCACTCTTGGACCGGTAACGGGTTTCATCCCCTGGATGACGGACCCAACCTCCGGCGCGGCGCCTGCGTGTGCGTGGTCTGGCGGGATCGACCGGTCACTGGAAATGCCGAACGGCGGCCAGGGGCCGCCGTTCGGTCGGATCGTTGTTCAGGCTTAGTGCGCCTGGGCCGTCTCGGCGGCCTTGTACCCACTGCCGATGTGCTGGTCCAGGAACTTCTCCATGGCGTTGTAGAAGTCGAAGCGGTTCTCTTCGTTGTGGAAACCGTGGCCTTCGTTGTCCTTCACCATGTATTCCACATCCACACCCTGGGCTTTCAGCGCGGCCACCATCTGGTCGCTCTCGGCCTTCACTACGCGCGGGTCGTTGGCGCCCTGGGCGATGAAGAGCGGCGTCTTGATCTTGTCCGCGTGACGGGCGGGTGAGGCGGCGTCAAGCAGCAGGCTGTCCTTCACGGGGTCGCCCACCATCTCGAACATCATCTCCTTGAACGGTGCCCAGTAGGGCGGGATGGTCCGTTGGAAGGTGAAGAGGTCGCTCACACCCACGTAGTCCACCGCTGCGGCATAGAGGTCCGGGGTGAAGGTGATGCCCGCAAGCGTGGCGTAACCGCCGTAGCTGGCGCCATAGATGGCCACGCGCTTCGGATCCACCTTGCCGCTCTTCGTCAGCCATTCCACACCGTCGGTGATGTCGTCCTGCATGGTCTTGCCCCATTGCTTGAAGCTCTTCGTCCAGAACTCGCGGCCGTAGCCCGTGCTGCCACGGAAGTTCATCTGCAGCACCGCATAGCCGCGGTTGGCCAGCAGTTGCACTTCGGGGTTGAAGCCCCACTGATCACGCGCCCAGGGGCCACCATGCGGGTTCACCACCAGCGGCAGGTCCTTGGCTTCGCGGCCCACCGGCAGCGTGAGGTAACCGTGGATGGTGAGGCCATCGCGGCTCTGGTAGGTGATGGGCTCCATCGGCGCCATCTGCGCCGGGTCGATCCAGGGGCGCAACTTGGCCAGCTCCTTCAACTCGTCCGTGGTGCTGTCGTAGCTGTAGTAGGTGCCCGGGTCGCGGTCATTGCCGGCCCACACCAGGAACTTCGTCTCGCTGTCATCCTCACCATAGATCCAGTACTCAAGCCCTTCGAACTTCGGTGCCAGCTTGGTGTACATGTCCTCGGTCTCCTTGTCCAGGAACATGCGCTCGCTCTTCGCACCGGTCCAGGTGGCCATGGTCAGCACCTTGCGCTTCTTGCTGTAGTCCACGCCGTCCATGTCGTAGTCCTTGTTCTCGGCGATCAATTTGGTCTCCTTCTTGTTCGCCAGGTCCCACTCCACGATCGCGCTCTTGTCGCGGCCGTTCAGGTTGTGGTTCACGATCAGGTTCTGGTTGTCGAAGGTGAACATCTGCGGTGCCCACTGGTCCTTGAAGCCGGTGGTCATGTACAGGGTGAAGGGGTCCTTCTCCGTGGCACGGTAGTACACTTCGGTGTTCACCCCATCGGTCTTGGTGGCCATGCGGATCACGCCGGCGTGGTCGGTGATCCAGCCCTCGAAGTTCTCCTTGCTGTTGTCATACATCGGCTTGCGCTCACCGGTCACGATGTTCACCAGGTAGGGGTCGAAGACCTGCGGATTGCGCTCGTTCATCTGTACCATCACGCTCTGCTCCATGCCCGGCACCTTGTCCAGGTCGTCCATCACACCGGCGCGCACGCCCTTCTCCGGGGTCAGGGCCTTCACGTCGGCCCCGTCGATGCTCGCGCTGAAGACGATGAAGTTCTCATCACCGTTGATGTCGCGGCTGTAAAGGATGCGGTCGCCCTTCCAGAAGTAGCCACCCACGTCGCGGATGGTGTCCTTCGTCACCTGTACGGCATCATCGCTGCCCACCTTCTGCACGAAGATGTTCATGCGGTTCTTCCACGGCGCGCGGTAGCTGATGTACTGGCCGTCCGGGCTGATCCGGAAGCTGGCCTTCTCCGGGTTCTTGAACAGATCCTGCATCGGGATCGTGGGCGGTGGCGTCATGGCGGCGGCTTCGGTCTTCTTTTCCTCGCCACCACAGGCGGTGAGCAGGAAGGCTCCTGCCATCACCGTGGCCAGGCCGGTGGAGGTCTTCATCATTCGGGTCATGAGGGCGGTTGTGGGTTTCGGGGTACAAAGGTCTGATCCTGAGCGATACAAGCCACCATGGATCCATGGACGGTTGGACGAACGGATGAACAGGTCATCGCCCTGCATCACGGGAATGTCAGGTGATCGAACCACGGATGGACACGGAACGGATCATTCCGGATGGATCCGGGCCGAGCCAACAGACCATCCGTGTCCATCCGTGGTTGAATTCCTCCCGAATGAGCCCACCTGGACGCAGCTCATCGCCGGAAGCGGTACACCCAGAGCTTGTGGTCCACTTCCACGGAATCCACGCGCGGCCAATGGTCGCGCAAGTGCCCCTTGGTGCGCTGCTCGGGGTCGGTGATGCGGCTCGCGGCATCCACCAGGATAACGGCCTCCTCATCAGACTCCAGCGCCACGAAGTGGTCCGGATGGTCCACCCGGAAGACGTTGCGCTCGATCAGGGCGAGCTCCAGCGGCTTGGGACCGCGCAGCAGTTCCTTGTCCAGGTGCCAGGCGTAAGTGAGGGCGAAGTAGCCCGGTGCGATCAGCACCGGATGCTCGCCTTCCTGCCACCGCAGTGCCTGCTCCACCGCCTTGGAAGGGTCGCGCCCCTTGCCCTGCCACGGATGGAAGGTGAAGGCCATGCCAAGCACGGCCGCGACCGGGATTGCAGTGGTCACGCGCCGATCATCGGAGACCTGACCCAGTGCCGTGGCCACCGCCAGCGCGAAACCCGGCGCGCCGAAGACGAGGTAGCGGTCCAGGAAGACGGGCACGGCGAAGGAGACGAGGAATAGCCCGAACAGGGGCAGGAAGGCCCACAGGAGCCCGATGCGCAAGCCGAGGTCCTTCGCTTTGGTGCGCCACAAGGCCACCGCGATCACCACGATGAAGCCGACCACCAGCACCGGTTGGTTGCTCCAGCGCCACAACATGTTGTACAGCTCTTCCACCTGTGGCGGTTCCAACCAGGTGCCCTGGCCCACGCTCTGGCCCATGCGCGCCGCGAAGAGCGGCAGGTAGGGCAGGTAGCTCACCAGCGCCGCAGCGGCCGCGATCCCTACGCTGCGCCGCGCGCCTCGCAATTCCGGCAGCAGCAACACCAACACGCCCTGCAGCCCGATCACCAGCCAGCCGAAGAAGTGCGTGTACACCAGCAGCACGTTCACCACCGCAAGCAACAACGTCGTGTACCGCACCCCTGCGCGACAGGAGCGCACCAGCAGCCACGCGCTGGTCACGGTGAGCAAGGTGAACAAGGCATAGGCCCGTACCTCGTGCGCGAAGCCGTAGTGGTAGTTGGTGCAGGTGAAGAGGAGCGTGGCGACCAACGCCGCACGTCTTCCGCCGGTGAACAGCGCTATCCGATAGAGCGGCAAGACCACCAAGCTGCTGAAGACCGCCGCCGGCAGCCGCAACCATGCTTCCTCGAAGGGCACCACCGTGCTCCAGGCTTTCATCAGCAGGAAGTACAGCGGCGGGTTGTTCTCCGTGGCCAGCATGGCCCACAGCTCCTTCCACGGCTGCTGGCTCCAATACACCGTGAAGGGCTCATCGTTGAAGAGCGGATCCAGGCCCAGCCAGCTGCACTTCAGCACGAGGTTCAGCAGCAGCAGGGCGGCCAGGAGCAGGCGGTCGGTGCGGGATGGCACGGCACGAAGCTATCCGCAGAGTAATGAACCGCCGAACACTGATACTTCCAGGTGGTCGGATCCAGTGCCCATCATCTGGTCACGCCTGCGGCGCGACCGCATCGAATGTGAACCACTGATGCACACCGATCCACACGGATGGATCCAATATCCATATTCACTATCCGTGTCCATCCGCGTCCATCCGTGGTTCTTCTTCTTCTTCATTGGAGCATACGGAACATCAGGTAGTGCCCACCGATGCCCGGGATGTCAAAG
>JAKQEI010000256.1 GCA_029573495.1 Bacteroidota bacterium
GTGATCACGTTCCAGGTGATGGCACCCACCAGCGCACCAAAGACCACATGCGTATCGACCACCCCAGGCTCGACGATGCCCTTGCCAATGGTCGCCGCCACACTGAGGTGAAAGACAAAGATGGCGATGAAGTTGAAAAACGCGGCGAACACCACGGCCTGACCGGGGCGCAACACGCCGGTCGAAACGACGGTGGCGATGGAGTTGGCCGCGTCGTGAAACCCGTTCATGAAGTCGAACAGGACGGCCAGCGCCACCAGCAGCACCACGACCCACAGGGCAGTTTGTACGGTATCCATGGAAATGAACCGCTCGCGCCGGGGAATCAGGAATTTTCGAGGACGATGCCCTCGATCACGTTGGCCACATCCTCGCACTTGTCGGTGATGGTCTCGAGCAACTCGTAGATGGCCTTGAGCTTGATGAGTTCGCGCACGTCCTCTTCCTCCCGGAACAGCTTGCTCATGGCGCTGCGCAACACGCGGTCGGCATCACTTTCCAGCCGATCGATTTCTTCACAGGTCTTGAGGGCGGCCTCGGCAGTGGCCGGATCGGCCAGCTTGCTGAGCAGCTTGACGGCATCACGCAGGCGCTCGCAGCATTTGACGCTCAGCTCCGTCAGACGCGTGATTTCCTCCGTCATGCTGCGCACGTCGTAAAGGCTCATGGTCTCGGCCGAGTCCTGGATCAGGTCGGCCACATCATCCATGGTGTTGATCAGCGAATGGATCTGCTCTCGGTCGATGGGCGTGATGAAGGTCTTGTGGATGGCACGGCTGACCTCCTGCGTCACACGGTCCGCAGAGCGCTCGGCGTTGTCCACGTCCTGGGCGTACTTGTCACGCAGGTGCGGTTCGTTGTAGTTGGAAACGAGCTGCGAAAACGCACGCGCCGCTTCGACGATGCGGTCAGCGTGCTGGTTGAACAATTCGAAGAAATTGCCTTCGCGTGGCAAGAGCTTGCCAAAAAGCATGGGAACTCCCGGTGGAACAGGTAATTTTTGAAGAAAATGTAACCAAATGGTGACAATTTCGTGAATCGGTCGAGTTTAACCGCTGTGGTGCACCACGCGGGTGCAGACCCTCCAGGCTATGACTTGCCTCAAGCACCCCGAAAAATGAAGTACACCGCCCCCACCATGCACAAGCCCGCCCAGAGGTAGTCCCATTTGAGGGGCTGGTTGAGGTAGAACACCGCAAAGGGGACAAACACCGTCAGGGTGATGACTTCCTGCAGGATCTTGAGCTGCCCGACGTTGAACTGGGTGTACCCGATGCGATTGGCCGGAACCTGCAACAGGTACTCGAACAGCGCAATACCCCAGCTCACCAGGGCCGCCACGTACCAGGGTGCCGTGGCCAGGTTCTTGAGATGCCCGTACCAGGCAAAGGTCATGAACACATTGCTGGCCACCAGCAGCAGAACGGTCTGCAGCGAAAT
>JAKQEI010000007.1 GCA_029573495.1 Bacteroidota bacterium
CACCGTCCAGAACTGGTACCCCGGCGACAAGGAGGGCAAGGGCGGCATCTACAACTTCGTCACCAAACGCGGCATCTGTCTCGGTGATCACAGCAAGATCAGTTGGACGCAGGTGGAGACCGGCAGCGCCATCACCTGGAAGTACCCCAGCTGCGTGCTGAAGGGCGACAACAGCATCGGCGAGTTCTACAGCGTGGCGGTGACCAACAACCGCCAGCAGGCCGACACCGGGACCAAGATGGTCCACATCGGCAAGGGCACCAAGAGCACCATCGTGAGCAAAGGCATCAGCGCGGGCCTCAGCAACAACAGCTATCGCGGCCTGGTGAAGATCGGCCGTGGCGCAAAGGGCGCGCGTAACTTCAGCCAGTGCGATTCACTCCTGCTCGGCGACCGCTGCGGGGCACACACCTTTCCCTACATCGAAAGCGAGAACCCGAGCGCGATGGTGGAGCATGAAGCCACCACGAGCAAGATCGGCGAGGACCAGATCTTCTACCTCAACTCGCGCGGCATCGAGACCGAGAAGGCTGTGAGCATGATCGTGAACGGCTACGCCAAGGAAGTACTGAACCAATTGCCGATGGAGTTCGCGGTGGAAGCGCAGAAGCTGTTGGCGGTAAGTCTTGAAGGATCTGTAGGATGATTGCTGATTTCTAATTGCTGATTCGCCACTCCAGCTCTCATCACTTCCCCTCAGCCACACCACACCGCCCGGATCAGCAATCAGTCAATTCGAAATCAGCAATTAGAAATCGACAATGGCTACGATAACAACCTTCGAAGAACTAGGCATCTGGCAGAAGGGGCGTGAACTCTGCAAGGTGATCTGGTCCCTGACTCAGAAGGATACGTTCGCCAAGGATTTCGGATTGAAGGACCAGATCAACCGTTCCTCAGGCTCCTGTATGGACAACATCGCCGAAGGGTTCGAACGGGATGGTACCAAGGAGTTCGTCCAGTTCTTGTCCATCTCAAAGGGTTCCATCGGGGAAACGCGCTCGCAACTCTACCGGGCATTGGACCGGGGACACATCACACAAGCAGAGTTCGACCAAGCCTTCTACATGTGTAAGGACGAAAGCAAGGACATCGGCAACTTCATGCGCTACCTGCGTAGCACGGACATCAAAGGCAACAAGTACCCACGAAAGCCTTCGGCAGCGGCGAATTAGCAATTAGCGAATCAGAAATCAGGAATTAGCAATGCTGAAGATCAAGAACCTCCACGCCAGCATCGACGGCAAGGAGATCCTCAAAGGCCTCAACCTGGAAGTGAAGGCCGGCGAAGTGCACGCCATCATGGGACCTAACGGTTCGGGGAAGAGCACCCTGGCCAATGTGCTCGCGGGACGCGAAGAGTACGAGGTCACCGAAGGTTCAGTGACCTACCTCGGAGAGGACCTGCTCGAGCTATCGCCGGAAGAGCGAGCCTGGAAAGGCATCTTCCTCGCCTTCCAATACCCGGTGGAGATCCCCGGTGTGAGCAACATGAACTTCCTCCGCACGGCCTTGAACGAATGCCGCAAGGCGCGTGGAGAAGCGGAACTCGGCGGCAAGGATTTCCTCGCACTCGTCCGCGAACGCGCCAAGCTTGTGGAGATGGATGCCGACCTGATGAACCGCAACCTGAACGTGGGCTTCAGCGGGGGCGAGAAGAAGCGCAACGAGATCTTCCAGATGGCGATGCTCGAACCCAAGCTCGGGATCCTCGACGAGACCGACAGCGGCCTGGACATCGA
The DNA here is from genome assembly GCA_029573495.1 of Bacteroidota bacterium. Taxonomy (GTDB): domain Bacteria; phylum Bacteroidota; class Bacteroidia; order Flavobacteriales_F; family PHOS-HE28; genus PHOS-HE28. The sequence continues at coordinate 1,743 of JAKQEI010000007.1, forward strand.
CGCGCTGCGCATCGTGGCCGGGGGCGTGAACACGCTGCGCTCGAAGGACAACGCCTTCATCGTGGTGACCCACTACCAGCGCCTGCTCGACTACATCGTACCCGACGTGGTGCACGTGATGGCCGATGGCCGCATCATCAAGAGCGGTCCGAAGGAACTGGCGCTGGAGCTGGAGGCGAAGGGCTACGACTGGGTGAAGGAGCACGCGTGATGAGCACATTGACCGCCACCGACCCCAAGGCCACCGTGCTTCCGCAGCTCGAGGGAAGCACCTGGCCCGGCGCCGACGAAGCCCTGGCCCAGGTGCACGCGCTGCCTGTTCCCACCAGCAAGACCGAGGCGTGGAAGTACACCCGCGTGGGCAAGCTGTTCAACCAGCCGTATGCCGCACCGAAGGGCGATGTGAATGTGGCGCTGCCTGCCCGCCTTCCCTTCGAGGTCACACGCGTGGTCTTCGTGAACGGCCATTTCCGCGCGGACCTCAGTGACGACCTGAAAGGTCAGAAGGGTCTCGTCATCGACAGCCTGAAGCACCACCTCGCCCACGGCCCAGTGAAGGAGCACTACGGCACGTTGGCCTCCACCAGCGAGCGGCTCTTCACCGCCATGAACACCGCCGCCCCCACCGACGGCCTGATCCTGCTGGTGACCAAGGGCGTGAAGGTGGAGAAGCCGATCCATGTCCTTCATGTCACCACGTGGGAGCGCCAGCTGGTGCAACCGCGCGACCTCTTCATGCTGCACGAAGGCGCCGAGGCGGAGGTGATCATCGAGCAAATCGCCCTGGATACGCCTGAGGCCTTCGTCAACAGCGTGCGCGAGTGTGTGGTGGGTGAAGGTGCCCGCCTCACGATCCACAAGCTGCAGCATGAGTCCAATGGCCCGGCGAACATCAGCTTCGAGGGCGTACGCGTGGATGCCAAAGGCCATTTCAGCATCAGCACCACGACACTGGATGGCGCGCTGATCCGCAATGAGGTGAAGGTGTCGCTGGCCGGTCCGGAGGCGCATGCGGAACTGAACGGCGTATACCTGCTGAACGGCACCACGCACTGCGACAACCATACCTACATCGGTCACGACGTGCCTGACTGCACCAGCGACGAGCTCTACAAGGGCATCGTGGCGGGCAAGGGCACCAGCGTCTTCAACGGCAAGGTGTACGTGAAGCAGGATGCCCAGCGCACGCGTGCCTATCAGAGCAACGCGAATATCCTGCAAGGCGACGATGCCAAGGTGGATACCAAGCCCGAGCTGGAGATCTACGCCGACGATGTGAAGTGCAGCCACGGATGCACCATCGGCCGGTTGGACGAGAAAGGCTTGTTCTATCTGCGTTCCCGCGGCGTGAGCGAGGCCGAAGCGCGCAAGCTCATGGCCCATGCCTTCATCACCGAGGTGGTGGAGCGCGTGCAGAACGAGGAGTGGAAGATGGTGTTGACGGCATTGATCGACAGGAAGCTCGCAGCGCTATGAGTATTAACCGCAACGACGCGACGACGCAACGGGAACGCCACGTTCTCGTTCGCTTTGAATGGCGTTGCGCATTCGTTGCGTCGTCGCGCCGTCGCGGTTCAATGCATTCACCCTCATGAAACCCGCAGCGGTGAAACCAGCCTTCGACGTGGAGGAGATGCGTGCGCAATTCCCTATCCTGAAAGAGCTGGTGCACAGCAAGCCACTGGTGTACTTCGACAATGCGGCCACGAGCCAGAAGCCGCACCGCGTGATCAAGGCGGAGAGCGCCTACTACGCCACGATCAACGCCAACGTGCATCGCGGGGTGCACACGCTGAGCACCAAGGCCACCGAGGCGCAGGAGGCCGCACGCGAGACCATCCGCAAGCACATCAACGCCAAGCACGCCCACGAGGTGATCTTCACCAGTGGCACCACGGCAAGCCTGAACCTGGCGGCATTCAGCTTGGGGCAGCTGCTTCTGAACAAAGGCGATGAAGTGCTGATCAGCGGCATGGAGCACCACTCGAACATCGTTCCATGGCAGTTGGCCTGCGAACGACATGGGGCGAAGTTGAAGGTGATCCCGATCACGGAGAGCGGGGAGTGGGGTCTGACTCAAATGCCGTTCTCGGACGAGACCCGAGTCCTCGCGGTGAGCCACGTGAGCAATACACTCGGCACGATCAATCCGGTGAAGGAGCTGATCGCCGAGGCGAAGAAGCGCGGCATCGTCACCGTGGTGGATGGCGCGCAGGCGATCGCGCATCTGAACGTGGATGTACAGGACCTCGGTTGCGACCTCTATGCCTTCAGCGGGCACAAGGCCTATGGTCCCACGGGCACAGGTGTGCTGTACGGTCGCGAGGACTTGCTGGACCGCATGCCTCCTTGGCAGGGTGGTGGCGAGATGATCGACACCGTCACGCTCGAGAAAAGTACCTGGGCGAAACTGCCCTTCAAGTTCGAAGCGGGCACACCGCACATCGCTGGCATCATCGGTTTGGGCGAGGCCATCCGCTGGATGGAGGACTACGAAATGACCGCCATGGCCGCGCACGAGCAGCTCTTGCTAGAGCATGCGACGAAGGAGTTGCTCGCCATCGATGGCCTGCGCATCATCGGTACGGCGAAGACGAAGGTGGGCGTGATCAGCTTCGTCATTGAAGGCATACACCACTACGACCTTGGCACCCTGCTCGACCAGCAAGGAATTGCCGTGCGCACGGGCCACCACTGTACCCAGCCACTGATGGACCGCTTCGGTGTGAGCGGGACGACGCGGTTGAGTTTCGCGTGTTTCAATACGGTTGAGGAAGTGGATGCGATGGTGGCGGCAACTCGGAAAGCTGTGAAGATGCTTCGATGAATCTGGACAAGGCTATAGCACAACTGAAGCTAGCGCTGCGCGATTCGCACCTCGCCATCATTTCCATAGATGATCAACACCTGGAACTTCGCGGACACAATCGAAACAACTTTGCCATCTTCCCGACTCTTGTGTACGGAGTTCTCCCTATTGCTGGAATGTTCTATTTCTGGAACAAGGAGGGGGCGGAGATCATCGTCGGGCTGTGCGCGCTGCTCTTTACCATAGTTCTAGCAGTTCGGGTCTTGAGCTTGGTCAATACCAAGATGAGTTTCATACTATACGACAAAGCCGAAGGTCGACTCTCCTTCGGAAATGCAGAGGCGAAGAAGGTGAGTATCCTGATCTTGGAGATCGAGCAAGTTGAATCCTCATTGAATTTAATCACGAACAGCAGACACCCTCACAAGGAGTGGTACGTGGCCAATGTGGATCTGCTCACTTCTGATGGATCTAAATACACCGTTGCACAGTTCGAGGCCGAGATGCTCTATCGACCCATCGAGCAAGCCAAGGCCCTTGGTGGTCTCTTCGCGACATACTTGAAATGTCCATACACGCATTCTGAAGAGATGATTGTGGTATGAGGAGAACAAGCATCATCGCCCAAGCCCAACAAGAAGTGGTGGACGAGTTCGCGCTTTTCTCCGACTGGCAGGATCGCTACGAGCACCTGATCGAGCTGGGCAAGGACCTGCCATTGATCGCGCCGGAGAACAAGACCGACGACAACCTGGTGCGTGGCTGCCAGAGTCGGGTGTGGTTGCATGCCGCCCCGCAGAATGGACTGGTCCACTTCACTGCCGATAGCGACGCCATGATCACCAAGGGTATCGTAGCGCTGCTGGTGCGTGTGTTCAACGATCGCACTCCAGAGGAGATCATAGGTGCGTCCACCGACTTCATCGACACCATCGGCCTGCGTGCACACCTCAGCCCGAACCGTGCGAACGGCTTGAGCGCGATGATCGACCAGATGAAACGCTACGCACTCGCCTACTCCGCCAAGTCATGACACCGGAGGAAAAGAAACACCTCGAGGAACGCGTGATCGACATGCTGAAGAGCGTGTACGACCCGGAGATCCCCGTGGACATCTACGAGTTGGGGTTGATCTACGACGTGGTGATCCACGAGGACGCCAGTGTCTACATCAAAATGACGCTGACCAGTCCGGCGTGCCCGGTGGCGGAGAGCCTGCCGAACGAGGTGGAACAAAAAGTGGCTGGTGTGCAGGGCGTGAAGAGCGCCAAGGTGGAGATCACCTTCGAACCACCCTGGGACCGCACGATGATGAGCGAGGCAGCACAGCTGGAACTAGGATTCATGTGATGAGCGACAACAACCCCATCATCAACAAGGTCGCGTCGAGCGGGATCATCACCCTCGACCTGGAGGAGCTGTACCCGGCTGGCGAGCGCGTGGTCTTCGACCTGAAGCCCCTGCTGTGGCAGGAGGTCGCCTTGAAAGAGGACGATCTGCGTGCCTTCTGCAAGTCGCATGACTGGGCGCAGTACAGCGGCAAGTTCGTGGGCGTGCATTGCAGCGTGGATGCGATCATCCCCACGTGGGCGTTCATGCTCGTGGCCACGCAACTCCAGCCCCACGCCGCATTCGTCACACAGGGTGATGCCGACCAATTGGAGCGCACCGTGTTCACGCGATTCGTGCAGCAATTGGACATTGAGCCTTATCGCAGCGCGCGTGTGGTGGTGAAGGGCTGCAGCAAATTGCCCGTGCCATTGAACGCCTATGTGGAGCTGAGTGCGAAGCTGCTACCGGTGGTGAAGAGCCTGATGTTCGGCGAGCCGTGCAGTACGATTCCGCTGTACAAGGCGCCGAAGCCCGTAAGCGGCTCCTCCGGCGCCTGACCGGGACCGTACCTTGGCCTGATGCCACGTTTCCCTGTTCTGCTTCTTGCCCTCCTTCTTCAATTGCCTTTGGTGGCGCAGGAACGACCGGAGCTGCGCAGCGAGAACGGTTGGTACCTGAGCCCGCACGGCACGATCCGCATTCTGGTCCTGTTCGTGGAGATCGACTTCGACGCGAAACCGGAGAAGGACCCGCAACCCAATGGTGCCGAACACTGGCATAAGGGCCAGTTGCCAACTTGGAAGGACCGCGTCTTCGACCCCTTTCCCATGGCGGTCCAGAAGGCGGATGTCTCCCGCTATTACCAGGACATCAGCCTGGGGCGTTACACCGTGCTGGGTGACTACATCGACACGCTGATCACGCTGAAGGAAAGTGAGTATCCGGGCGTGCATCAGGCCCATTCCATCGGGATGCACGCGGTGAAGGAGGCCAACAAGCGTGGAAGTCTTCGGACGCGTCATGGACTCACCGTGGCGGACTTCGATCTGTGGAAGGCGCGCGGCAAGGCTGGTGAACCGAAGCTC
>JAKQEI010000024.1 GCA_029573495.1 Bacteroidota bacterium
CTGTGCCCTTGCCATGGTTCGACCTTCGACATGGCCGGCCGTGTGTTCAAGAACAAGCCTTCGCCGGACAACCTCGAAATCCCGCCGCACATGTATCTGTCGGATACGCGCCTGCTCATCGGTGAAGACAAGAAAGCCTAATCGAGGACCCCACCATGGCCGAATTCAAGGAAATTTCCCCCAACGCCTCGGCGGGCGCCAAGCTCACCAACTGGTTTGAGAACCGCTTTCCCACGGCATTCGACGCCTATCGCGTCCACATGTCGGAGTACTACGCACCCAAGAACTTCAACTTCTGGTACATCTTCGGCTCGCTGGCCCTGCTGGTGCTGGTGATCCAGATCGTCACCGGCATCTTCCTCGTGATGCACTACAAGCCCGACGCCGCAAAGGCCTTCGAGTCGGTCGAGTACATCATGCGCGACGTGCCCTGGGGCTGGTTGATCCGCTACATGCACTCCACTGGCGCATCGGCGTTCTTTGTGGTGGTCTATCTGCACATGTTCCGTGGGCTGCTCTACGGCAGCTACCGCAAGCCGCGCGAACTGGTCTGGATCTTCGGTTGCGCCATCTTCCTGGCGTTGATGGCCGAAGCCTTCATGGGCTACCTGCTGCCCTGGGGTCAGATGTCCTACTGGGGCGCCCAGGTGATCGTGAACCTGTTCTCTGCCATCCCCTTCATCGGTCCCGACCTGGCCCTGCTGATCCGCGGCGACTACGTGGTGGGCGACGCCACGCTGAACCGCTTCTTCAGCTTCCACGTCATTGCCGTGCCCCTGGTGCTGCTGGGCTTGGTGGTGGCGCACCTGCTGGCGCTGCACGATGTGGGTTCCAACAACCCCGACGGCATCGAGATCAAGAAGGGCCCCAAGGGCAACCGCTGGTCGCCCACGGCCCCTGCCGACGGCATCCCCTTCCACCCCTACTACTCGGTGCACGACATCTTTGGTGTCTGCGTGTTCCTGATGGTGTTCTCGGCCGTGATCTTCTTCGCGCCTGAGGCCGGTGGTTACTTCCTGGAGTACAACAACTTCATCCCGGCCGACCCGCTGGTCACGCCGGCACACATCGCTCCGGTATGGTACTTCACGCCGTTCTACTCCATGCTGCGCGCCATCACCGCCGAGATGATGTATGCGCTGGTCGCGTGCGTGGTGCTGGCTGCAGCGTTTGGTGTGTTCAAGGCGCGCATGCCTGTGCTCTTCAAGGGCATCGTCGCTGTGGCTGCTGCGGTGCTCGTGGCCCTCATGCTGGCCATTGACGCCAAGTTCTGGGGCGTGGTCGTGATGGGCGGCGCCGTGATCATCCTGTTCTTCCTGCCTTGGCTGGACAACAGCCCGGTCAAGTCGATCCGCTACCGTCCGAGCTGGCACAAGTACGTGTATGCCGTGTTCGTGGTCAACTTCGTGATCCTGGCCTACTTGGGTGTGCAGCCGCCGTCGCCCGTGGGCGAGCGCGTTTCGCAGGTCGGCACGCTGCTGTACTTCGGCTTCTTCCTGCTGATGCCCTGGTGGAGTGCCAAGGGTGAGACCAAGCCGGTGCCCGACCGTGTCACCTACAAAGCGCATTGAGCCGGAGTCAACCCACCATGAAAAAAATCATTCTCTCGTTCATTGCAGCCCTGGGTCTGGCCGCTGGCGCGGCGCACGCTGCTGGCGGTAGCACCATCCCTTGGGACAAGGCGCCCAACAAGCTCAACGATCTGCCTGCCCTGCAGAATGGTGCCAAGCTGTTCGTGAACTACTGCGTGGGCTGCCATTCGGCCGCGTTCATGCGTTACAACCGCCTCAAGGACATCGGCCTGACCGAGCAGCAGATCAAGGACAACCTGCTGCTGACCACGGACAAGATCGGTGAGACCATGAAGGCCAACATCGATCCGAAGCAGGCCAAGGAATGGTTCGGCGCCAACCCGCCCGACCTGACCGTGATCGCTCGCTCGCGTGCCGGCCATGGTGGTACGGGTGCCGACTACCTCTACACCTTCCTGCGCTCCTTCTACCGTGATGAGGCCAAGGCCACGGGTTGGAACAACGTGCTGTTCCCCAACGTAGGCATGCCGCATCCCCTGTGGCAACTGCAGGGTGAGCGCCGTGCGGTGTTCGACCAAACCACCCACGCCTTCAAGGGCTACGAGCAGATCACGCCCGGCTCCATGAGCGCGCAGGACTACGATGCCGCCATCGGCGACCTCGTGGCCTACATGCAGTGGATGGGTGAGCCTGCCCAGGGCACGCGTGTCCGCCTGGGCATCTGGGTGCTGGGCTTCCTGTTCGTCATGACATTCTTCGCCTGGAAGCTCAACGCAGCCTACTGGAAAGACGTCAAGTAAGGCCCGGTCTCGACCTGGCCACCGCCGCCGCCCTGGCGGCGGTGCATTTCTCTACGGAGTGGGCGCTTGCGAGCGCTCCACTCCTTTGGTTTTTAGGAGCTACTCGCCATGATGGTGCTTTATTCGGGAACCACCTGTCCCTTCTCCCACCGTTGCCGTTTCGTGCTGTTCGAAAAAGGCATGGACTTTGAAATCCGCGACGTGGATCTTTACAACAAGCCCGAGGACATCAGCGTGATGAACCCCTACGGGCAGGTTCCCATCCTGGTTGAACGTGACCTGATCCTGTACGAATCGAACATCATCAACGAATACATCGACGAGCGCTTCCCGCACCCCCAGCTCATGCCTGGTGATCCGGTGGACCGCGCCCGCGTGCGCCTGTTCCTGCTCAACTTCGAGAAGGAACTGTTCGTGCACGTCGGCACGCTCGAATCGCGTGCCTCCAAGAGCAACGAAAAAGCCCTGGAAAAGGCCCGCGCCCACATCCGCGATCGCCTGACGCAGCTCGCCCCCGTGTTCCTGAAGAACAAGTACATGCTGGGCGAGAACTTCTCCATGCTCGACGTGGCGATTGCACCGCTGCTGTGGCGCCTGGATTACTACGGCATCGAACTGTCCAAGAACGCGGCGCCGCTGCTCAAGTACGCCGAGCGCATCTTCTCGCGCCCGGCCTACATCGAGGCGCTCACGCCCTCCGAAAAGGTCATGCGCAAGTAAGACTGTCCGTCGCCCAACCCCTGCAGGCTCCTCGCCCATGAACGCCCTGGAAACCACCTCCACGCGCCCCTACCTCATCCGTGCACTGCACGAATGGTGCACGGACAACGGCTTCACGCCCTACATCGCCGTGCGCGTGGACGAAACCGTGCAGGTGCCCATGGAGTACGTCAACAATGGCGAGATCGTGCTCAATGTCGGCTTTGATGCCACGGGCAGCCTGCAACTGGGCAACGACTACATCAGCTTCAAGGCCCGCTTTGGCGGCGTGGCGCGCGACATCATGGTGCCCGTGGGCCGGGTGATTGCCATCTACGCCCGTGAAAACGGGCAGGGCATGGCCTTCCCTCCCGCGGAAGACATGGCGCCGCCGCCCGCCACTTTTGCGGC
>JAKQEI010000071.1 GCA_029573495.1 Bacteroidota bacterium
ACGTGCACGACTTCGCTTGGACCGCAGACCCCACCTACCGCATCGGCGAAGCAGAATGGAAGGGGATCAAGTGCGTGGCCTTGGTGCAGGAACCCCATGCCAGCGGGTGGCAGAACGCCGCCGAATACACCGCACGCATCATCGCCTGTTACAGCACGGACTTCGGCCACTACGCCTACCCGAAGATGATCGTGGCCGATGCCCGCGACGGCATGGAGTACCCGATGTTGACCCTGGACGGTGGACGCGATCCTGACCACCGCGGCCTGCTCGCGCATGAAGTGGGCCACAACTGGTTCTACGGCATGGTGGGCAACAACGAGACCTACCGCGCCTTCCTCGACGAAGGCTTCACGCAGTTCCTCACCGCATGGGCCTTGGAGGCGATAGATGGCGACACGGTGGTGGCGGACACACCCGCCACCGCGTACGAACGCCGATACACGTTGCCGGAACGTCCGCGCGAAGCGGAGATCTACAGCGCATACCAATACGATGCCGTGCGCGACCAACTGCCACCGATCAATGTGCACAGCGATGAGTTCGGGCACCACGCAGGCTTTGGGCGTGGCTATGGGCATGTGTACTTCAAGACCGCCACGATGCTCTACAACCTGCAGTATGTGCTCGGCGACAGCTTGTTCCTAGCCGCCATGCAGCACTACTTCGACCAGTGGCGCATGTGCCACCCCTATCCCGAAGACTTCCGCCAGAGCATCATCGGCTTCACCAAGGTGGACCTCAACTGGTTCTTCGACCAGTGGATCGATACCGACCGCCGGATAGACTATGCCGTGAGGAAGGTGGAACGCCGCATGCGTGATGGGGGCCAGCGCATCCACTTGCGACGCATCGGCGACCTGCACATGCCCATCGACCTGCGTGTGATAGGAAGGGATGGATCGATCCATGACCTGTACATCCCCAACACCTGGTTCGAGAAGCGGACCGAGGCGAAGGTGCTGCCACGCTGGATCGGCTACGACGAACTGAACCGCGACCACGTGGTGGAGGTGGATATCCCCTCCGGCATCGAACAGGTGATCATCGACCCGACGGACCGATTGGCGGACGCCAACATGCTGAACAACCGCCTGTCACCCGCGATCGACGTGCAGTTCGATCACCACATCCGGAACCAGCCGGACCGGACCTCCTACGAGGCCTTCGTGCGTCCGGACCTTTGGTGGAACGGCTATGACGGCGCCAAAGTGGGCGTGCACCTGAACAGCAGCTACCTGCGCTACAAACACCGGATCCATTTCACCGGATGGCTGAACACGGGCATGGGGCAGTCCCTTCCACCCTACGTGTTGGAACAGATGCGGACGGCCAACGCAGTGCCGGGAAGTCGGGACACGCGCTACGATCCCTTCTCCTTCAACTTCCGATACGAGAACGGAACGGAACGGATCGTGAAGGGATCGACCGTGAACGTGCAGGCCCGCGTGCTCGATGGCCTGGAGCGTTATGGGGCCGGATGGAGCTGGAAACTGCCGAACAAGAAGAGCGAAGTATTCGCAGAGCTCATCTACCTCTACCGACGTGACAGCACCGACCTCACCTATCTGCTCTATCCTGACCAGTGGGACCTTGCCCGCCTGAACGGCTTCCTGGATGTCGGCTTGCGCCATCATTATGGACATGCGCGTGGCGTGGGCGACATCGAGCTGAAGCTTCGGAACAGCGCCATCGGATCGGCTTCGGGCTATTCGCAGGCACGACTGACCGTGGTGAACAGCACGCGCTTCGGTGGGCTGGAACTGCGCACCCGTGGCTTCGGTCAGTTCGGCACTGGTGCGACACCTCGCGAGAGCGCGCTTTATCTGGCCGGCGCCTCGCCCGAGGAGATGATGGAGAACAAGTACACGCGCAGCATCGGTTTCGTGCCGTATGATCAGCTGGGCTATGGAACGGATGTGAACCACTTTGCGCAGGGCGGCGGCATGGGCCTGCGTGGCTATGCGGGTTACCTGGCCCCCGATCTCGATGCCGACGATCAGGTGATCACGACCTACACCGGGAACACGGGTATCAGCGCATCCGCGGAGGTGGACATCGACGGCCTCGTCGAACTGCGTCCCGGCAAACTCGCGCGCTACTTCCACCTGGATGTCTACCTGTTCGGCGATGTGGGCATGATGGGCTACCGGCGCGAGCGCACCAACGGACAGGAATTGCGCCTCGCCAAACCCCGCGCTGATGCCGGCCTTGGCGCGGCCTTCACGATCAAGCGCTTTGGACCGCTCGTGGACATCAAGCCACTGACCATCCGCTTCGATGTGCCGCTCTTCCTGAGCGCAACCCCATCAACGAACCCCGACAACCTGGCCTTCCGTTATGTGGTGGCCGTGGGCCGAAGCTTCTGAACCATGCGCACCCTCGCGACCCTCGCCTTCCTCCTACCCCTTCTTTCCTCCGCACAGGATATCAGCGGGCGGTGGGTGACGATCGATGACAACACGGGCAAACGACGCTCGGTGGTGGAGATCGGCGTGAAGGATGGAAAGGCGAACGGCCGCATCGTGGAGATCTACGACAAGACCAAAGCCGACAAGACCTGCGATGCTTGCACGGATGACCGCAAGGACAAGCGTATCCTCGGCATGGAGATCATCCGCGGGATGATGAAGGACGGGGACGAATGGGAGGATGGCACCATCATGGACCCGGACAATGGCAAGGTGTACGACTGCAAGCTCTGGCTGGAGAACGGCCAGTTGAAGGTGCGTGGGTATGTGGCCTTCTTCTTCCGGACACAGACCTGGGTGCGCGAATGAGTCCGGTCAGCGCACGAGGATGACGTGACCGATCGTCGACACCTCGGTCTCGCTCCCATCGCAGCGATCGCGATAGGTCATGGTCCAGATGTAGGCACCAGGCGGGGTGATGGCACCACCGCTGGTACCGTCCCAGCCCTTGTACGGGTCGTTGGTGCGGTATAGCTCGCGCCCCCACCGGTCGAAAAGCGTCAAAGCGAAGTCGCCACGTTCGGCACCCACCGGCAGGAACACGTCATTGTACCCGTCCTGGTCCGGTGTGAAGCTGTTCGGCAGGTACACGATGCCATCCTTGTTCGCGCTGATGCGCACCACCGTACTGTCCCGGTGGGGACACCCGTGGATGTCCTCGGCCACGTAGCCGAACTCGCCCTCACCAACGACGATGGTCGGAGTGATCTCATTGGTGGTCCAACGTGTCCAGAGCATCTCCCCTCCGGGATCAAGCTCCACGGTCCGACCTGGACAGAGGTCCACGGTATCAAGCGGGTCCGGTGGAATGGCGAAGGACACGCGGATGCTGTCGGAGGTCGTTCCACAATAGTTGGTGATGCGCGCCACATACCAGGCGGTGCGCAAGGCCTCGAAGTACCGACCCGTGATCCCGTTCTGCCAAATGGCTTCGACGCCTTCCTCACCCGCATCGAGCACGAGGCTGTCCACCTCACACAGCACGGTGTCAGGTCCAAGATCCAGCAAGGCCAGCCGCGTGTAGGCCACTTCGATCGTATCGCGTTCCACGCATCCACTGCTGGTGCCTTGCACCCAATAGGTCCCCTCTTCAATGACCGTGAACAGCGGGCCGCTCAAGCTATCCTGCCAAAGCAGATCGAAGTCCGCACCCGACAGGTCGAAGACCAGCGTGTCCCCTTCGCAAAGCAGGGTATCCGCGCCAATGCCGACATCCAGTGCGGGGACCATGACCACATCGATGGCATCGCTCGCGCTACCACAGCTGTTCGTAGCGGTAACACTGTAGGTGCCACTGGTGGTCACGATCAGTTCCTCCCCCGAGGAACCATCGGACCAGAGCACCGACCCGGCATCGGTCAGGACGGGTTGAAGCAGGAGATCGACACCACCGCACACGGTGGTATCCGGACCAAGGACGGCCAGCGGTGGTGAAAGCAGATCCACTTCGATGGTATCGCGCACCAGGCATTCCACTACACTGACCTCGGCCCAATAGGTACCCGGTCCGGTGACCACGACCTCCGTACCGGTCGATCCATCGGACCAGAGCACCGACCATCCGGGGAAGTCCGCCACCAGGGTCAAAGAGCCGCCCGCGCACAGGATCGTATCAGGCCCGAAGTCAAGTTCGATCGGACCGGCCACAACGACCTGGACAGTGTCGCCCACCGTACCGCACTGGTTCGTGGCCTGCAGCCACACTTCTTCGCTCTCCGGGACCTCCAGTGCCGGATCCGTGCTGGCATCGCTCCACACGAAGTCGTCCGCATTCGCGACCAAAGCCTCCAGTTGCACCGCCGTTCCATCGCAACTGACGGTGTCACCGGTAATGGTAGCGGCCGGCAAGGGGATCACTTCGATGGCGATGGTGTCGGAGACCGCACAATCACCGCCTGACAGCGTGAGCCAGTAGGTTCCGGACTCTTGTACAAGCAGCACCGACCCACTGGAGCCATCCGACCACTCGGCCGTCCATGAGCCGGCTGGCGCGACCAGCGTGATGCCATCCTCGCCGCATACGGTGGTGTCATTGCCCAGGTAAAAGCTCGTGAGCGCCGTGATCTCCACCTCGATCGTATCGGTGGCGATGCAGCAATCCACGGACACGCGCACCCAGTAGGTACCGCTCTCGCTCGCATCGAACGTCTGGTCGGTACTGCCGTCCTGCCATTCGTACGTGGCGCCTTGGACAACACCCGGATCCAGGAGCACCGTATCACAGGAGATGGTGTCGGGGCCGAGATCGATGCCGAGGACGCATTCGTTGGTGATCAAGCCCTCTTGTACCTCTGTTACCGAGAAAGTCAATCCTGGAGCAAACGGAGACTCCTGAGTGGGCGATGGAAAACTCATTTCAGGCAGGATGGTCGTGATAGCACTGCGAGGAGTTGTTTCACTGCAATAAACGTTTCCGTCCATATCTGTCCGGATCAGAAGTAGATCAAGCTCACCTCCACCTTGATCCACTGCTCCGGTAAGAAGGAACCCATCGTCAAGTGCTGTCAGGTTCGATGCATGTAATCGCGTGATGGTCTGCACCTCAGCAGGTGGTCCATAAGTCTTTGTCCATAGGAGATCGCCCGAGGGGGAAACCGCCATCAAGAACAGTCGGATCGGATTCGAGGCCATCATCCTTCCAGCGATCAAATAGCCGAAAGGCGCAGACACCACATTCATGCTCTGCTCCGCAGCACTCCCACCAACATTGTAGTCACGCGCCCAGGCCACGTTGCCAAGGGTGTCCATGCGTATCAACCCCTGCGAGAAATTGGTGGACGCTCCATTTATGTCACCGAAATAGGCCAGGGTAAGGGAATCCTCCGTCGCAATGATATCGGCAACGACCATCCTTCGACTTTCAGTGTTAGGATAGAGGAAGTATGTGGTCGCTTGGTGCTGTCCTGCCAGGTCATATTTGCTCATAGCCACTCTACGTGAAGCGAGTGGGGATCCATTCGTGAACAGGCTCGAGGCGGTGTAGAATGAGTCTCCGACCCGCGCTACCGATCCCATGTCACTGATATAAGGGACCGGAGAGAATTGATCCAACCTATCTGATATCCATATCACATCACCAGTGGCTGCATCGATGCGTGCGGTAAGGTCATCGGAATACGTTGGACCAGAGGTACTAAACACTCCAAGGAACAGGATATACTCCCCCGGGCTGATCTCCTGGATACGCCGTTCGTACACACTCGGATCATCCCAACTTCTTACCCATGCCATGTTGCCATCCGGATCCATTCGAAAATGGAATCCTTCGACCGGATCACCTGCCATACCATAACCGGAACCACAACCGACTAAACTACCATCCGAAGTTGAATTCAGGAACACGACATTCTTGACATACTGCCCCGGAGGTTTGAAACTCCTTGACCACAAAACGGAACCATCGGCATCTATCCGTTGCACGAGTGCACTATCGTTCACGCTTCCTCCGATATACATTTCCCCGTTCGCAGAAGCATGAGCGACAAAGCCGGCTTCGTTGCGAGCTGGTTGACCGATAACCTTGTAGAACGTCTGCGCCGGGGACGACGACCAGGCTAAGGACAGGAGAATGAGAATGTTCTGTGTGACCTTCATGCGGACGGGGGCAAGTTAGCCTATGCAAAGCTGTGGATGGACCGGGGGGTCCGGGCTGTGGATCGCACGTCGCATCTTCGCATCGATGTCCTCCCCCAAGGATCCCAAGAAGCACCTGCTTTATCTCTATCCAAGGCGATTCCACTTCGTCGCCAAGGATATTGAGGCCTTGCAACGGCATCGATCAATCACAGAGCATCAGTTCAACACCGGTCCCAAGTGGCTCCTTCCGTTGGACTACCTACGGCAGTTCTTGTTCCTGACGATCCACCTGCTGAAGGGCCACCGCAACGTGATCGCCCACTTCGCGGGTCACCATACCGTGCTCCCGACGGCGCTCGGCTTCAAGGTCCGGATCATCATCGCTGGCAGTGATGCCTGTTCCTTCCCCGGGATCCACTACGGCAGCTTCCGCAAACCGTTGATGCGCCTGGCCATCGCTTTCTCCATGCGGCGCGCCGCGCAGCTGCTTCCCGTGCACCGGAGCCTTGTGCGTTTCGAGAACGGCTTCAGCGACTTCGGCCCCCGTGAGCAGGGCTACGCACGTTTCATCACGGATCTTCGGACTCCTTCCATGGAAGTCCCATACGGCTTCGATGTCGAGGCGTGGCCGTTGCCGGCCGAAGAACGAGACCCGCGGACGGTCCTTTGTGTGGCGACCGGCGTGGAGCCGGGTAATGCCGTGCACTTCCGCAAGGGCGTGGATCTCATCATAGCCTCGGCCCGATCCCTTCCTGAACATCGGTTCACCGTCGTCGGTGCAGCACGAGCTGATGCCTACCATGAGCTGCCTCCGAACATGCGCATCCTCGGCGGATGTTCGCCAGCCGAGCTACGTGAACTCTATGCCGATCATGGCATTTATGTTCAGCCTTCAGTGATGGAAGGCTTTCCCAACGCGCTGTGCGAGGCCATGTTGATGGGGTGTATCCCTATCGCATCCGGCGTCACGTCGATGCCTGAGATCATTGGTGACAGTGGTGCGATCATTGAGGAACGACAATGCGAAATGCTTGTCAACGCGATCCGCAAGCTCAGCGCCATTCCAGCGGATCAGGTCATGCGTAGGAGAAGAGCCGTGCACGATCGCATCATTCC
The DNA here is from genome assembly GCA_029573495.1 of Bacteroidota bacterium. Lineage (GTDB taxonomy): Bacteria > Bacteroidota > Bacteroidia > Flavobacteriales_F > PHOS-HE28 > PHOS-HE28. Next base: position 7,164 of record JAKQEI010000071.1, read on the forward strand.
GTTCACCATGGACCGCAGGGTCAAGACCCTGCTCTCATGCGTGGATGAAATTAAATGACCTGCATCAATGATCGCAGACGCGAGAGGAACTCCTCCCACAACTGGCGCCATGCCGGGTATCTGGTGCGTTCCGGATCGGTCACCGGCCTTCCGAACACGATCCAGTCATAGTCCGGTTCAAAGGTCCAGATGCCATAGCGCTTGAAATCCTTCAACTCAAGCCCGACCCGTTCGAACCGCTGGGCCATGATCAGGATATCCAATGGTTGATCCACGATCTGGAGCGCGTCCGGAGCGTTCTTGGTGGCCCAACGTATCCAATCCGGATCGGGGATATGGATACAGATCAGTCCTCCCGTTGCAAGGTGCTTCTCCAACGTAGCGAATAATCGGTCATGACCCGCTTCGGGAATATGCTCCAGCACATCCGGCAGTAGGATGCGATCGAAGCGGCGATCCACCGCAAAGGCGCTCATGTCATCGACCGCCAGCTCCACGTTCCCTCGACCTTTCAGGCGCTGGATGGCCGTTGCAATAGCATTGGTGCTGATATCCACACCAAAGACCCTGCCTTCGGGCACCTGAGGTGCGATCAACCCCGTGAGCTGCCCTACTCCACACCCGATCTCGAGCACGTGATGATCGCGCTTCAATCCTGTCGCCTTGAGACGCCTCATGATGCTCCGGTGTCGGCGGTTGATGCCCACTTTTTCCTGCACCACACGCGAATGGCGATCATAATAGGAGGCGATCTCCTCCCTGGTCACCGCTGCTTCCTCCGCCATTGTTCCAAAAGTAGCTGGTCAAGCTCGATCCCATGGCAATACGCTCAACGGTGCTTTGCACTCAGCACTTGTCGTGCTTGGGCTGCTTCATTCCGGTCCAGTGGACGATCAGCTCACCCGTCAACCCCAACACATGGGCCAACGCCCAGTATGCGGCCGTGGCCACGCCACCGATCAACACTAGGTGAGCGATCGAGGTTCCGGGCAAAGGGATGCGCGGAAGTGCGAGGCATAACGCGAGCAACAGGGCCATCACCAGCAGGGTGCGTCCATCGAATGGCCAGAGCTTGTAGCGCTTCCATAGGAACCAGGTGCGGAAGAGGTTCACCGCGGTGAGCGCGATGAGCGTGGACCACGCTGCACCGATGATGCCCATCGAACGGATGAGGAAGAAGCCCGCCACCGCGTTGATCACCAACATGGAGAAGCTGCTGATGGCATCCAGCTTGTACGCCCGCGACATGCTGATGATGCCGACCCCGAGCTGCACCGCGCTCGTGCTGAGGTAGGCCAGCGCCACGACCAGCACCACATCCACCGCGCCGGCATAATCCGCAGGCAACAACGTGAAGAGCTGGTCCACACCCACCCAGATGAGGACGAAGATGTAGCCGCTCACCAGCAGCTGCACCAGGGAGGATCGCCGGTAGAGCGCGGCAATGGTCGTCATGTCATGCTTCTTCCAGGCGTCCGCGAGCAGCGGGACGGCTGCCTGCTGGACTGCGCGCGCCGGCGCGGCGATCACGCTCCCGAAGTAGAAGGCCACCGCGTAATGCGCCACCTGCACCAAGGCCTCCCTGCCGAGCAGTGCGCCGATCATCAGCTGGTCCATGTTGCCGAGCACGATGCCCGCGAGACTCGCCGAAAGCGTGAAGCTGCTGTACGTGATCATGCTCCTCCGCAAACGACGCGGCATCCAGCGCTGCGACCAACCCAACTTGAACTCACCCGCGCGATGCAGGTCCCAGGCGAGCAGGAGCGTGGTGATGAGGAAGACGGCCGTGTACCACACCATGAACTGCGCGAAGGGCATCGGCCGCCACGCCTGCACCGCGATCAATGTGGTCTGGAGGATCCGCAACATGAACTCCCGGATGAAGGTGGGCTGCACCGTGCGCCGCAACGAACGGCTGTAGCTGCGCAGCAGGATGAAGTAGACCTCGCTGAACACGAGCGGCAGCAACAGCAGGCCATGCGCACCGTACAAGGCGTTCCGATCCGCGAAGACCTGGGTGAAGTAGCCGTGCAACGCCGCGAGCACCAGGCCTGCGAGCAGTCCAGCGATCGTCCCGAAGAGAAGGAGCTGCCCCAGCAACCCGCGATGGGCCCGTCGGGGATCGCGGAAGTAGGGGAAGTAGCGGATCACGGTGTTCTCCGCACCCAGTTGCGCCACCTGCGCGGCGATGGTGGCGATGGACACGAGCAGGCGCGTGAGCCCGAACTCATCAGCTTGCAGCACGCGCGGGTAGAGCACGACCACGTTCACGAAGCCGAGCGCGATACCGATGTAGGCGAGTACCGTGTTCTGCGTGGCCTGTCTGGCGATGATGCCCATGGGTCGAGCGAAAGTAGGCGGCTATCCCCGGGCGGTGGCCTGCGCGTTGAGCAAGGAGGCCATCGCACCCGCCAACGTCCTGCGATCGTACGGATCGATGTGATCTCCGGCCAAGCTAGCCTCGCGCTCGAAGGTGGCACGGATCCGCGCGTGATCGGCTTGCAGCGGCTCGCGCGGCAGGAGCAGGTGGGTATCACCGAGCACCCTGGCCACATCGCCGTCCTGTGGACCTACAGCCAGGATGGGCCTTCCAACGGAGAGGTACTCGTACAACTTGCCCGGAAGGATGCCCGCGCTGTTCGGCGTGTCGTTGATGGGCAGCAGCAGCACCCGTGCCCGTTGCATCTGACGCATGGCCTCGGCATGGCTCACCCGACCCATGCGTTCGATGTGCGCGCCTAACCCGGCCGCGGTCGCGCTCTCCACCACACTATGGTCCACCGGACCTACGAAGCGCAGCGCGAAACGCGCGTGGAAGACCGGATCCTCCGCCATGATCGCGACCAGCGCCTTCCACAGCCCGGGCAGGTCACGCGTGGCGCTCATGCTGCCGATGTGGACCAGGCTGAAGCGTTCGTCCACCGCCACGGGATCCTTCGGTACATCGTCGCGGTCGAACCCATTGTTGATCACCTCCACCTGCTGCGCACCCAAGGCTTCGAGGTCCCTGGCCCAGCTCCAGCTCACGGTCACGACAAGGTCCGCGGTGGTGAGCACTTCACGCTCCAGCCGGTGGTGCCTGCGGTCCGCCCAGCCCGTGAGCGACAACTGTCCGTAGAAGTCGATGCCTGTCCACGGATCGCGGAGGTCGGCGATCCAGGGCAACCCGGTGGCCTGCTTCAGTGCCATCGCGATCAGGTGCATGCTATGCGGCGGTCCGGTGCTGATGATGGCATCCACCGGGTGTTCGCGCAGGTATTCCTTCAGGAAGCGCACCGAGGGCTTCACCCACCAGACGCGTGCATCGGGGATGAAGAAGTTGCTGCGCACCCAGAGCGCGAGGTCCTCCTTCCATCCGCCCCTGCCCTGCTCGCTGAGGAAGGCCGTTTGCACCTTCTCCTCCTGCGCCCGACCCGTGAAGCGTTTGTACAGGGAGAAGGGTTCAGCGATCGGGTGCTTCACCACTTCCACCTCGGCGCGGACTTCTCTCAACAGCTCCGGATCATCGGCCACCACTTCAGGGTTCTCCGGTGTGTACACCACCGGCTGCCAGCCGAATTCCGGCAGGTACTTGCTCATCTTCAACCAGCGGTACACGCCCGCTCCACCGTTCGGCGGCCAGTAGTACGTGATGATGAGGACGCGCTTCATCCCTGGCGCAACGCGGCACGCGCCTCGCGGACCAGCGCACCCAGGGCCAGCAACAGGACGAGCAGGCTGGCGGCGAGCATCACCGTGCGCGAATCGTGGAAGGGCTTGCTGTGGATGCTGAAGACGACCTCATGCTCGCCCGCTGGCACGCGCAACGCACGTAACACGTAATCCGCGCGCACATGCTCCACCGGCTGACCGTCGATCGTGGCCTGCCAGTCCGGACCGTACCAGATCTCGCTGAATACCACCACGCCACCGGCTGATGAACGCACCTTGTAGGTGAGCTTGTTCGTCTCGTAGCCGGTCATCTCCGCGCTCGCGCTCGGATCGGCGGTGATGGCGGCATCACCCAACGCGGACTTGTATCGTTCATCGATCAAAGCGGTGTGCGCGGGGTCGAAGGCGCCCAGGGCCATGATCTCCGCATCGGCGTTCGGCTCCCACTTCACCTCGTCCACGAACCAGGCCGCGCCCAGGGCGTTGGTGTTGCGGATCGGCGGTCGTTCCGGGTTGTAGATGAGGTAGCGCGTGTTGAGCATGTTGAGCACGCCCTCCTTCCCGAGCAGGCTGTCGATCTCCGGCAGGGAGGTCCCACTCTGCAACAAGGCGCCGACCCGCTGCATCGCCGGTGCGAGCTGGAACTCGATCAGCTCCTGGTAGCGCTTCAACTTGGCGCCGTGGTAACCGCCCAGGCTGCGGTGGAAAT
>JAKQEI010000073.1 GCA_029573495.1 Bacteroidota bacterium
TACAAGGACACGCCGGCGCCTGCCACGTTCCTCACCGTGCCCATGATGTGGTCGACCTCCATGCCCTTCGTGATCACGGACCTGGCCATCAACTTCATGATGGTGCTCCACGGCGAGGAGGAATACGAGTACTATCAGGAGATCTACCCCGGCGACGTCATCACGGCCACGCCGAAGATCGCTGCCATCGAGGAGAAGACGAGCAAGTCGGGCAGGAAGATGGACATGGTGACCGTGGAACTGCTCTATAAGAACCAGAAGGGCGAGAAGGTCGCCAGGGCGCGTTCGCTGCTCGTGGAACGGAAATAGGAGGACAACCATGGCGCACGAAATCTATTTTGATGATATACAGGTGGGGATGGAGATGCCCCAGCTCGTCAAGGGGCCCATGCAGAAGCTCCAGTTCGTCATCTATGCCGGTGCCTCGGGCGACTTCAACCCGCTCCACACGGACGATGACTTCGCCAAGGCCGTGGGCATGCCGACCGGTGCCATCTCGCATGGTATGCTGGTCATGGGCTGCGTGGGCCAGGCCATCACGGGCTGGATTCCCAAGAAGTACCTGAAGCGGTTCGGGGTGCGCTTCGCCGGTATGACCAGGCAAGGCAACACCATCACCATCACCGGCAAGGTGACGGACAAACGCACGGTCGGCGGCGAGAACCTCATCACCTGCGAGGTGACGGCCGCAGACGAGACCGGCGACGTGAAGATCACGGGAAACTTCGATGCGGCGCTGCCGAAGAAGGGCTGACGTACGCACATATGAAGGAGGAGAGCAAGACATGGCAAAGATCGATTTGACCGGTAGGGTTGCGATTGTGACGGGGGCCGGTGCGGGGCTGGGCAGGCAGCATGCCCTGGAGCTCGCAAAGCGGGGAGCCAAGATCGTGGTGAACGACCTGGGTGGCACCCGCGACGGCGTGGGCCACAGCGACGCCGCGGCCAACAAGGTGGTGGACGAGATCAAGGCCCTGGGCGGCCAGGCAGTGCCGAACTACGACAACGTGGCCACCATCGCGGGCGGCGAGAACATCACCAAGACAGCCGTCGACGCCTTCGGCAAGGTGGACATCCTCGTGAACAACGCCGGGATCCTCAGGGACAAGACCTTCAACAAGATGGAGGAGGAGAACTGGGACGCGGTGGTGGGCGTCCATCTCAGGGGCGCCTACTGCGTGAGCAAGCCCGCCTTCAACAACATGCGGGAGAACGGCTTCGGCAGGATCATCATGACCACCTCGGGCGCAGGCCTGTTCGGCAACTTCGGGCAGAGCAACTACGCCGCGGCCAAGCTGGGCATCGTGGGGCTCACCAACGTCATGAAGCTCGAGGGCGCCAAGTACAACATCAAAACCAATGTCATCGCCCCGGTGGCCGCATCCCGGCTTACGGAAGACGTGCTGCCGCCCCAGCTCTTCGAGAAGATGAAGCCCGACTTCATCACGCCGCTGGTGCTCTACCTGGCATCCGAGCAGTGCACGGACACCGGCATGATCATCAACTGCACGCTCGGCTACTACAGCCGCTCCGCCATCGTCACCGGGCCCGGCGCGTTCCTCTCGGACGGGCACAAGATACCCGAGCCCGAGGAGATCATGGCGGCATGGGACAAGATCAAGAGCCTGGAGAATCCCAAGTACTTCGAGCAGCTCCCCGAGATGTTC
>JAKQEI010000094.1 GCA_029573495.1 Bacteroidota bacterium
AAGGTCCTGGTCGTACAGCTGCTTCAACAGGTGCCACACGCTCTCGATGTACTTCGTGTGGTAGGTGACGTACGGATGCTCCAGGTCGAGCCAGAAGCCGATGCGCCGCGTTAGGTCGTTCCACACATCGGTGTAGCGCATCACGGCCTTCTTGCAAGCCGCGTTGTATTCCTCGATGCTGATCTTCTTGCCGATGTCCTCCTTGGTGATGCCGAGCTCCTTCTCCACGCCCAGTTCGATGGGCAGACCGTGGGTATCCCAGCCGGCCTTGCGGTCCACGCGGTGTCCCTTCTGCGTCTGGTAGCGGCAGAAGATGTCCTTGATGGCACGGGCCATCACGTGGTGGATACCGGGCAATCCGTTGGCGCTGGGTGGACCCTCGTAGAACACGAAGGGCGGCGCGTTCTTGCGCAACTCAAGGCTCTTGCCAAATGTGTCCTCGGCCTCCCATTGCTTCAGGACCTCCTCGGCGACCTTGGGCAGGTCGAGTTCATCATACTGCGGGAAACGCTTGTCCATCACGGCTTCTAAGAGGCCGCGAAGATAGCCGAACCTTGGTCCTATGGGGTGCTTGCGTCCTGGTCCAACGCACGCAGTTCAGCACCCAGCCACCGACTGTAACGCTGTGCGTTGTGCCATTGCAGGTGCAGGCCGTCCGCGGTTCGCCAGGTCGCCTCGTTCCGGAGGAAGGGATGGTGCGGGAAACGAACCTGAATTGCCTCGCGTGCGCGCCGCGCCAGCGGACTGGCCATCAACTCGGCACTGATCGGGACTTCCAGGAAGACCACATCGATGCCCTGCGCTTCGAGGGCTTTCACCTCCGCCTCCAGCCTATCGAGGTACCGGGTCTGCACGCTGTCCGGGGGTACCTGGGCGAAGATGGCCCGGTTGGTGTTGAAGAGGTTCTCGCTCACCTCCATGCTGTCCGCTTGGGAGGCCGCGGAGGCGTCACCTTCCTTCATGCCCCGCTTCAAGTAGCCGACCAGCACGCCGGAGGGTTGGTTCTCCTCCCGCAGCATCGGGACGGCTTTGCGTAGCTCGTACAACCCCGGTTGGAAGAGGGCGTCGAGGAAGGCGCGATCCGGCTCCTTGAAGATCATGTTCGTCTCCACCACGACCCGCTTGGGGTGCTTGCCCGAACGGCGCACCAGTTCAAGCCCGTCATAGACCGTGAGCCCGCCGAAACTGAGGTTGCTCGTATGTGGTGGCAGACTGTCCAGGGCGATCCGGAAGGCGAGCGAGGAGCCCACGATCACCGTGGCTTCCGGATCATCAGGCGCGAACACGTACTCCTCCGCACTGATGCGGTTCCCACTGGCCTGGTGCTGCACCGTGTTGAGGTCCGCGGGCTTCAGAAAGCGGATGAAGAGCGCGTACCCCGCAACGAGCAAGGCGAATACGAGGAGTGAGCGCCTGATCATCCCGTCAGAACTGGAAGTAGATGAAGGAGGCGCCGCCGCCCGCGTTCACAAGGATCAGGAAGAGCATCACGCCATACAACACCGGTCGCAACCCCGCCATGGCCGCACGTGGACGCTGGTTCCACAGGTATAGCAGGTGGTAGCCGACGACGGGGGCACTGAAGAGCAGCGTGAAGAAGATGATGATCGGCTGCAGGTTGGTGATGTGGGTGTTCCCGAAGAGCGCGCGCATGTATTCCACCACGTGGTCGAAGTCGGGGAGCTTGAAGAGCAGCCAGGCCAGGGTGACCATGGAGAAGATGAAGAGCATATGGATCGTCCTGGGAAGCTTCACGCTCCAACCGAGGTCCTTCACCAGGCGCTCCACCGCCAACACCAGGCCATGGAAGAAGCCCCAGACCGCATAGCTCCATGCCGCGCCGTGCCAGAGACCGCCGAGCACCATGGTGAGCATGAGGTTCCGGTAGGTGTTGAAGCCGCCTTTTCGGTTGCCACCCAATGGGATGTAGAGGTATTCGCGCAAGAAGGAGGAAAGTGAGATGTGCCAGCGCCGCCAGAACTCGGAGAAGGTGGTGCTGATGTACGGGAAGTTGAAGTTGGCCATCAACATGTACCCGAAGCCGTGCGCCAGTCCGATCGCGATGAGCGAATAGCCGGCGAAGTCGGCGAAGATCTGCATCGAATAGCCGAACAGCAGCACCACCAGGGTGATGCTGTGCATGTCACGGAAGTACGGGAAGGTGATCCAGAAGGTCTGGTCCTTCAGATTGTCCGCCACCACCATCTTCAGGAAGTAGCCCGTGACCAGGCAGGCGAAGGTGCTGTGCCAGTCGATCTCCTTGAAGTACTTGGTGCGCACCTGCGGGAGGAACTCGTGGGCCTTCACCACCGGGCCCGCGACCAGCTGCGCGAAGAAGGAGATGAAGGTGCTGATCCGCAGGGTGTGCTCCCACATGCCCTTTACCACGATGCTGTTGTAGGCCGCGATGTCCTTGCCCCGATAGGCGTCCACCACCAGGCTGATGCCTTGGAAGGTGAAGAAGGAGATGCCCACGGGTAGTGGGATGCTGATGAGGAACTCCCCGACGCCCGAGCCTTCCGGGAAGAAGGAGCGGCCTACCAGCGGACTGTACTTGAAGAAGACGAGGATGGCGAGGTTGGCCACGACGCCCAGCGTTGCGTAAGTCCTCCGCATGGCCGCCGCACCATGCACCACGGCATGGCTGCTGGCCACATTGATGGCGAGCGAGAAGACGAGCAAGGAGAGCAGCCAGGGCATGCTCCACGCATAGAAGATGAAGCTGCTGATGATCAGCAGTTGCAGCTGGAAGCGCCGCATGAACGGCAGGTAGTACAGCAGGAAGGTCGGCAGTACGAGAAGAAGGAATGGAACGCTATTGAAGAGCATGTACCGCCGCCGCGCGACGAAAGTAACGCCACGTCGGCGCTTTTGAACGGCCGCAAGTGAGCGCGGGTTACGACCGCGATGGGCCTATTCCACGGTCAGACGCTGCACATCCAACGTTCGGCCGGCCTTCGAAACACGCAGCATGTACACGCCCGAGGGCAGACCCTCCCGTTCGAGCACGATGCGGTCACTTCCCACGCCTGCCAGGCTTCGCACCGTCTTGCCCGTGAGGTCGTGAAGCTCGATCAGATGCTGAGCGTCCAACAGGATGGGTGCGTACAGGGTGGTGCGCGAGCTGAAGGGGTTCGGTCGGAGCTGGAAGGAGACAGCGGGCTTCTCCTTCACGGTCGTGCTGATGTAGGGCAGCGCGGGGCTCATCGCGACGCAGCCGTCCGTGCTCGTCACCTCCACACTGTACGAACCGTTCTGTTGTGCTTCGTACACCGCTGCGGTGGCTCCGGGGATCGGCTCGTCGTTCAGGAACCATTGATGGTGGTCGCCTTCGGTCGCTTGGAACAGGCCCGGACCAAGTGCGTAGATGACCGGTTGGTGAAGCGAACAGTCGATCAAGGTGTTCGTCACGGTGTTCGTGATCACGGGTGGGTTCAGGTCGAAGACGATGCCTGCCGAGTTCGTGATGACCGTGCCGTGCGGCGATCCATCGAGCGGGCGGATCCTGTACTGCACGTAGCCGTTGCTCCCGAGCTGATCGGCCCCACTGTCCGGCAACTGGATGTTGTCGAACTGGAAGATGGCGCGCCCACCGGGTTCAACGAGGATCCGGGTCAAGGGGTGGGAGGCCCCGATGATCTGCATGCTGGCATGGTCCAGGTCCTCATCCAGTTGGTCCTGTATCGTTACCACGAAGGCGGTGTCCGTGCCGGTGTTCTGGAAACGCACCGTGTAGGTCAACCATTCCGTATCCACATCCACCGCCCCTTGATCCCCATGACCTTGCGGAGTCACCAGCTTGTCGTTCGGGTCCACCGCACAGGTCACCGGGAAAAGTTCATACGCGCTCACGGGCTGGGGGAGGTCCGGGGAGGTGATCATTGCCGTATACCCGAACATCGACCCAACAGGTCCAAGCTGGATCCCGATGGCCAACCCGAACTCCTGGAACCAGCCGAGGCTGTCCACATGCCAGTAATGGTGGCCATCGACCACCGAGTCCGGCGCCTGAGAGAAGAAGGTCATGCTGATGTCCGGATGGAAGGTGAGGTCCACCAGGATGTTCTCGGGGATGAAGGTGCCGGTGTTGCGCAACTTGATCCAGAGCAGCACTTCCGAGTTGCACCGTGGGGTTCCAGAGAACGCTGTGGAGAAGAAGCTGGAGTTGCTGGTCTGTGCGGGAGCCAGACCGAAGTCGAGCCCCCCAGCGATCGGGGCATTGGCGTCGAGTGTTGCGGTCAGGGTGTCGGGATCGTTCGTAACGTCGAATTGCGACGGCACCTGTGTCCAGATGTTCCAGGTGCCGATATCCGCAGGCAGGTCGTAGTCACCGCGGGAGTTGGTCCATACGAGCGCATCGGTCGCATCGCTCCGCACCAGCTGGTAGGGCACCTTCTGGTCGATGGGGTCGAGCTCCGCGTCCTGATCGAAGTCGTAGAACACGGAGCCCTTCAACCGGAACGCATCATAGAACAGGTTCTCCATCCACGACAGCGAGTGGAAGCGCGCGTTGATCAGGTCCGGCACCTGATCCCCGTTCACGTCGGCGATCAACATCTTGGCGGTTACCTCGGCAACCGGGTCGATCAGCGCGTTCACCCCGAAGACACCGCCTCCCATGTTCATCAGGAAGTAGGTGGCATGCGTATATCCCTGGCTGCGCGCCCATAGGATGTCCACGTCGCCATCATCGTCGAGGTCACTACAGGTCACCGCCCGCCCCCCGATGGGTGCATCGGTGAGCAGGACCTCCTCGGTGAAGCTGCCCGAACCATCATTGCGGTACCAGTGCAAGGGCGGGGCGTACTGCACCGTAGCGATGTCCAGGTCTCCGTCACCGTCCAGATCGGCGAGGTCCATCGCCTGCAGGTAGCTGACGCTCGGGCTGCTGACCGTGGTGAAGTTCCCGGAGCCATCATTCAACTGGGCCGTGACCCCGCCGTTCTGAAGGATGTACACCAGGTCATTGGTGCCGTCGCCGTTCACATCGCCCACCTTGTTCAGGTTGCCCTGCGCCAGCGTGGCCACTTCCGTGAACAGGCCGTTGCCATCGTTCCAGAACCATCTGCCACCTATGATCAGGTCCATGGAGCCATCGTTGTCAAGGTCCGCCTTCGTCAATGATCCCCCCGCGCCCGGGATCTCCAAGGTGGTCCACGTGAGGCCGTCCCCAGCATTGAGAAAGAGCGCGGTCCCCACGGGGCTGCTGGCGATCAGGTCCTCATCACCGTCCTGGTCCACATCAAAGGACTCCATGTCGTTCGCACCTTCGAAGTTCTCGGCCAGGATCTCCTGCTGCGCGAAGCTGCCATCACCGTTGTTCCGGTACAAGGTCACCATGTCCGCGTGGTAGGAGGCGGCCACCAGGTCGTTGTCCTCGTCCCCGTCCACATCCACGGCCACCACATCCTGGCAATTGCTGAGGGTCCTGCTGACGCGCTTGCGGAGGCTATAGGTGCCATCGGCCTGGTTGGTGTACCAGCCCACGATGCCCTGCCCATGGGCGAAGGCGATGTCCTGATCCCCATCCCCGTCCAGGTCGCCCATGGCGTACTTGGTGCCTTGCAGGGAGTATGCGTTGCTGAAGTCCTCGACCATCACGTTCGTCCAACTGTGGTCGTCGTTCTGCCGTGCGATGGTGACGTCACAAGAGGTCCCTGTCTCCACGCTGCGGTCCATATCCCCGTCCGCATCCAGGTCACCGATGATCTGCGGCTCCTCCAGGGAGCTGGTGATCGTGTCGACAAGGGTTAGATCACCCAGGCCATCGTTGGCGAACCAGCGCATGCCAGGCGTAGCGCCGAGGGCCATCAGGTCCACATCGCCATCTTGGTCCATATCGCCGCAGGCCGGGATGGCTGGTGCGTTGAACGCATCGATCACCTGTTGGTCGCCATAGGCCCCCCCACCCAGGTTGGCGTACCAGCCCACCTGCTCATTGTTCCCGCCGATCACGATGTCGAGGTCCCCGTCCCCGTCGAGGTCCGAAGCTGCCGCACGGATCGACGAGCTTGATCCGGTCGGCCCAAGGGTCGGCCCGATGGTGAACGCGCCGGTCCCGTCGTTCAACAAGATCACCGCATTGCTCGCCGTTCGCCCGATGTCGTCGATGTCGCCGTCGCCATCCAGGTCGATCAGGAGACCGCTGCCGCTGGTGCCGGTCGGCGCATAGGTCCCGACCAACGCGACCGTGTTCGCACCACTGTTCGCATACCAGTTCGCGCCGCAAACGAGATCGTTGTGGCCGTCACCGTTCAGATCGCGCGTGGCCCAGGGAAGACCATTGTTGATGGACCCCTGGAACAGGACCTGCTTGTCCGCGAAGTTCCCGGCACCATCGTTCGCGAACCACAGGACCTGGGCAAGGTTGACATTGCCATTGTCGAAGGAATAGCTCATCACATCCAGGTCACCGTCGTTGTCCACATCCCCGATGTGCACCTTGGTCGGATACTTCGTGTCGCTGACGAAGGCGAAGCTGTGCGGGCCGAATTGGGCCAGGGCTGGATACCCGATCAGGATCGATAGGGAGAGGAGCGAACTTCGCATGGGTGGTGGGCTACTTAACGCAAGACGGCCGTTCCGTCGGTGGTTGCGCACGGATCGCAAGCGACCCCTCGAAACTACGGACCCCGTACGGCGATGGCCGAACGGGGTCCATGGGTTGGTGCCGACAGGTCAGCCCTGCTTCGTCAATTGCACCTCGCAGCTGACGCGGACCTCATCGCTCACCAGCACACCACCCGCCTCCAGCGGGGCGTTCCAGTTCAGGTGCCATTCCTTGCGGCTCAGCTTGCCATTGATGGTAACCCCGGCCTTCGTGTTCCCCCAGGGATCCTTCATCACTCCGCCCCATTCCACGCCAAGGATGATGGGCTTCGTGTGCCCGTTGATCGTGAGATCTCCAACGAGGTCCCAACTGCCGTCATGATCCACCGACTTTGCGCCCTTCGCCTCGAAAGTGATGCGTGGGTGGTTCACCAGGTCGAAGAACTCGGCCGTCTTCAGGTGGCCATCGCGCTGCTCGTTCCCGGTGCTGATGCTGTCCACATCGGCCCAGAAGCTGATCCGCGCGTTGCTCAGGTCATCTCCCGGTGCCTCGATCTCCGCTCCGAACTTCTGGAAGCTCCCGGTCACGGTCGTGATCATCAGGTGCTTCACTTTGAACTGGATCTCACTGTGTGTGGGATCGATGGTCCACTTGGTCAAGGTCTGTTCTGCTGTTTCCATGTTGGTTGTTCTTCAAGTTGGCTCGATGCGCGTCGCGACGCGCCATGTGTTCAAGTTCCGATGCGCCTGTAGGGTCGCATCCTGCTGCGGGTTCACAATTCCATCGGCACGTCCATCAACAGGATCCGCGCGCCATTCATTCCCGTGGTGATGGCCAGCGCGTCCACGTCCCACACACCGAGGCCGTCCCGTAGTTCCAAGGGCTGTCCATTGATCGTGGCGGTGCCCTCGATCAGGAAGGCATAGACCCCGTTGCCTTTGCGCTTCACGTGGTAGTCCACGCTGCGAGCGCCGTCGAAGCGGCCAAGGTGGAACCAGGCATCCTGATGTACCCACACACCGGCATCGTCGGGGTCGGGGGACAGGACTTGTTGGAAGGCGTTCTCCCCAGCCTTCGGGTCCAAGATCATCTGCGCGTACCGGGGCGTCACGTTCCGCTCGCGGGGGAACATCCAGATCTGCAGCAGGCGAAGGTCCTTGTCCCGGTAATGGTTCATCTCACTATGGGTGATGCCCGTGCCAGCGCTCATCACCTGCACCTCTCCTGCGCTCACCGTCCCACTATTGCCCATGCTATCCTTGTGCGCCACGGCACCGGAAAGGGGGATGGTCACGATCTCCATGTTGTCATGCGGATGGGTGCTGAACCCACGGCCCGCGGCGATCACATCGTCGTTCAGCACGCGCAGCACGCCGAAGTGCATGCGGTCGGGATCGTAGTAGTTCGCGAAACTGAAGGTGTGGTGGGCGTTCAGCCAGCCGTGGTCGGCATGGCCTCTCGTTCCAGCTTTATGAAGGACCATGTTCTTCATGACGTGTGCGTTTTCTGTGGGGAGATGCTCAAAACCCACCACCTCTTCTGGGACTTGGCGACTCACCAGTTTGCCCGCGGTAGCCAGGGCGGTACCGCCGAGTAGGCTGGTGCGTAGGAAGGCTTTTCGATCCATCACGATGCAAATATATGCCATGGAAAATAAATACAGGGATAGTAAATATGCTTCCTTGGTTTCCCAAGAGTCCCCGGCCGACCGTTCCCTTGCCGGGACCGACCGTTCCCGGTCCTCGTTTGTGCCGGGTAAGGATCGCATGTACCAGAGCGTTAGCATTGCCGCCCCTATGACCTGGATGTCGGCCTCTGGGGGTACTTAACCTACTGGTCACATGCTCCGAAAGCGATACTTGCTATGTTTGACCCCCGCCGAAGTCACAGCTGACCGGCAACCCCAACAACGCTAACAACAACCTCACCTTAAGACGACCCCAATGAGCAACGTGAAGAGCGGGAAAGCGAACTCCCTGTTCGTGGCCATCGTGTTCCCCTTGGTGCTGATCATCAGCGTGTCCTTCTACATGTTCGTACTCGGAGACCCGGCGAACTTCCAGAACAACGATCCGATCCACGGGCATCCGATCGAGGCCAATCCTGGCAAATTGTACGGTACGATCTACAAGGGAGGCTTCATCGTACCCATCCTCATCAGCATCAACCTGGTGGTGCTCATCTTCTCGGTGGAGCGGTTCATCACCCTGGGCCGCGCGAAGGGCAAGGGCCGCATCGACGAGTTCATCGTGAACGTGCGCCAGCATCTGGCCAACGATGATGTGGACAAGGCCGTCACGGTCTGTGATGAGCAGCAGGGTTCCGTGGCCAGCGTGATGCGCAGCGGCCTGGAGCGTTACAAGACCGTGCTGTATGATGCCACCCACGACAAGGAAACGCGGCTGCTGGCCGTGAAGCAGGAACTGGAGGAGGCGACCGCCCTGGAGCTGCCCATGCTCAGCAAGAACATGGTGATCCTCTCCACCTGTGCCAGCATCTCCACCCTCGTTGGTCTGATCGGTACCGTGTTGGGTATGATCCGGGCGTTCAGCGCGCTGGCCACCTCCGGCACGCCTGACGCCACCGCCCTGTCCACCGGTATCTCCGAGGCGCTCATCAACACCGCCCTTGGTATCACCGGCTCGACGCTGGCCATCATCTTCTTCAACTACTTCAGCAACCGCATCGATGCCATCACCCACGGGATCGATGAGGCTGGTTTCAGCGTGAGCCAGACCCTGGCGAACAGGAAGTAAGGTTCGGACAGGTCCGACCCGGCTTGCCGCGAGGACCATTCCATACCATAAACAAGAAGCAGCATGTCAAAGATCAAGATGCCTAAGAGCAGTCCAAACCTGGACATGACTCCGATGGTGGACCTTGCCTTCCTGTTGGTGACCTTCTTCATGCTCACCGCCCAGTTCCGTCCGGAAGAAGCGGTCGCTGTGGACACGCCCTCGTCCATGTCCCAGTCGCCGATCCCGATGACCAACATGATGACCATCGTGGTGGATACCACCGGCAAGGTCTTCTGGGACTTCACCGACAAGGGCGTCCGGATCGCCGTGTTGGAGGAGCTGGGTAAGCGTGTGAACTACACACCCACCCAGGAGGAGAAGATCAAATTCGTGAACGCCGGACCCATCGGGGTGCCCATCCAGGACCTCAAGGCGCTGCTGGCGCTGGAGACCGGCTCGGAGCGCAAGGAGTTCATGGCCCGGCACGAGGGGATCCCCGTGGACAGCACCGACAACCAGCTGCGGGATTGGATCATGACCACCCGCAACATCTTCTGGCAGGATGCCGGGCAGAACCCCATCGTGGCCCTCAAGGCCGATGGCAACACCAACTACAGCCGTGTGGCCGAGGTCATCCGCACCTTCCAGTCACCGGGTATCATGATCAGCAAGTTCAAGATGATCACCGACCTCGAGGCATCGAGGATGTGAGGAACCCGATCGAACCTCCGCAGCGCCGGCGTGTACGGCGATGTCGGAGGGCCGACTAAAGAGATACACCATGGCACAAGTACCCGAAGGTGGTGGTGATGGCGGAGGAAAAGGGAAGAAGCGCGCGAAGAAGGGCAATACCCACATCGATATGACGCCGATGGTGGACCTGGCCTTCCTGCTGCTCACCTTCTTCATCCTCACCACCACCATGTACAAGCCGAGCTCGTTGCAGATGACCTATCCGGTACCCCCGGATCCCAACGACCCGGCTCCCCCCCCCACACAACTGAGCAACGCCATCACCCTGCTGCTCACCAAGAACGATCAGATCTTCTATTACATGGGTGAGTTCCGGGCCGAGGCAACGGAGAAGGGGCCGCCGACCACCCTGGAACGGACCGACTTCAGCAAGGTGCAGAAGCTGCTCGTGGAGAACAACAAGCAGACCATCGCCCAGCTCAATGACCTCGCCCGTCAGTACAACGAAAAGAAGATCGACGAGGACCAGTACAACGAGAAACGCAAGGCCATCAAGGGCGATAAGAACAACCTGAAGGCCATCATCAAGACGGACGAGGAGGCCAAGTACCGGAACATGATCGACATGGTCGATGAGATGGATATCAGCGGTATCGGCTCCTATGGGGTGCTGGACAAGCTGAAGCCCGAGGAACAGGCCTTGTTGGACGCCGAAAAAGCCAAGCTCTGAGCCATGGAATACCTGATCTTCATAGGGGTCCTGCTCGCACTGTCCATCGCGATGGCCATGGACCTGAGCTGGAACAACGTGCTCACCAACGCACGAAACGAGATGGTCTTCGCCGACCGTCATCGCGACTACGGTGCCTTCGTGCTGCGTCGCGATTACACGAAACGACTGATCATGGCCGTGATCGGCTCGGTGCTCGCCTTCGGACTGGCCGTGGGTCTGCCCAAGATCATCGCCGCCTTGAGCGGAGAGGAGGAGGTGGCCGAGGTGAAGAAGATCGTGGATGTGAACCTCGACCTGTTCGAGGAGGAGAAGAAGGAGGAACCACCGCCCCCGCCCGTGGAACCACCGCCGCCGGTGAAGATCGAGAGCGTGCAGTTCACCCAGCTCGAGGCCGTGGACGAGCCGGTGGAGGAACCGCCGCCCACCCAGGAGACCCTCACCGAGACCAACGCAGGCACCATCACCCAGGAGGGGGAGAAGATCGATGAACCACCGCCCCCCGTGGAGGAGGCGGAACCGCAGATCTTCACCATCGTGGAGGAGATGCCCTCCTTCCCCGGCGGTGAGGCGGAGCTCTTCAAGTACCTCGGCAAGAACGTGAAGTATCCGCCCATGGCGCAGGATGCGGGCATCACCGGTGTGGTGTACATGACCTTCGTGGTGGATGAGCACGGCAAGGTGAAGGACCCCAAGGTGCTGCGCGGCATCGGTGGCGGTTGCGACGAGGAGGCCATCCGCGTGGTGAAGGCCATGCCTGCCTGGGAACCGGGCAAACAGCGCGGTAAACCGGTGCGGGTGCAATACAACCTACCCATCCGCTTCACGCTGAAGTGATCCAACAGAAGAGCGGCGGGAATGCCGCTCTTCTTCTTTTCCCCGTCATGTCCTTCGGCAGCGCTTCCCGATTGTTCATGTCCGCGTTCTACACGCTCGCGGGCCTGGCCTTGCTGTTCACCAATGTCCTGGTGGATACCATCACGACCTACCGCATGCTCATTGGCGGCGTACTGGTGGGCTACGGGGTGTTGCGCTTCGTGCTCTGGAAGCAATGGAAGGACCGACACCACCGATCCGAGGACCGGCCATGAAATCCGGATCATTCATTGCAGCGATCCTGTTGCTGGCCTGTCAGGGTAAGGCGCCCGACCCACAGCGGGACGATGTGCCCACCAAGGGCGACATCCTCATCGTGGCGGACAAGGACCTGGAGCGTATCATCGAGGCGGAACGTTTCGTCTTCGAGAGCATCTATGCGGAAGCCACCGTGCGGGTGCGTTACCTCCTGGAGACGGAGCTGCGCCAGGCGATGCGGAGCGATTCCGTCAGGGTCGTCTTCACCGCCACCCTGCCCGGGGCCGAGGAGGTCGACTTCTTCCGATCACGCAGCCTCTATCCCGACGATGTGCCCATTCTCACGGATGCAGTTGCGGTGATACGTGCCAAAGGGGCTACAGAGACGGTTATCAGCGTCAAGGCGATCAGGGACGCTTTGACCGGGTCGGGTCCGACCAACGTGCTGGTGGAGGATGCCCGCGGAGGTATCGTCCGTACGGTGATCGATTCCTTGCTGGGTGGGCAGGCCGATGGATTGCGCAACATGGCCGTGGTCCCTCACCTTGACAGCCTGATCGATCGACTCAACACCAACCCCGAGGCGATCGGCCTCATCTCCTTTGCGCGCATCAGCGACCTGGACGATGCGGAATGCCGTGCGGTGCGCGAACAGGTCTCGCTCTGCTCGGTGGTGGGGTCGGATGGACCCATCATGCCCAATCAATCGACCCTGGCCGATGGACAGTACCCCCTCCGCCGCAAGCTCTACGCTGTTCTGAAGGAGGGGAAAACCGGGCTTGGCACCGGTTTTGTTTCCTTTGTGGCCGGCCATAAAGGCCAGCGCATCATCCTCAAATCCGGCCTTGCGCCGCAGACCGTACCCGGTCGGGAGGTGGAGCTGGTGACGAACTAAGAACATGAAGCAGCATTTCTTTCGTAATGTCCTGATGATCACAGCCTTGGCTGGATCATTCACGACCCGGTCCCAGAGCATCGCCGAAGGCATCGCCCTCACCGAGAGTGAGCGGTTCGAGAAGGCCGCGGCCACCTTCCGCAGTTTGCTCACGGCCAGTCCGACGGATGGTGAAGCCTGGTTCTATCTGGGCGAGAACTACTTCGAGAACGAACGTGAGGATTCCGCCGCCTTCTGCTACAACAAGGGTGTGGAGGTGAATCCCCGCCAGCCTTTGAACCATGCCGGTCAGGGCAAGGTGCTCTGGGTGAAAGGCCAGCAGGCCGAGGCCATCGCCAAGTTCGACGAGGCGATCGCCATTGCCACGGACAAGGCCAACAAGTACCCGAAGAAGCTACAGGCGCAGACGCAGCGCGAGGTGGCCGAGGGTTACTCCAGCGGCAACACCAAGGACCTGGCGAAGGCCATGGCCGCCGTGGATGCCGCCATCGCACTGGACCCGACCGATCCCGAAGCGCTCATCCTGAAAGGGGACATCCTGTGGGAGCAGAATCCCACCGATGCGTCGCAGCCCATCAGCTTCTACAAGAAGGCCTCGGACCTGCGCACCACGAGCGCCAAGCCGGTCTCACGTCGTGGCCTGGTATACCGTCGAGCACAGAACTACGACGCGGCCATCGCGGAATACGACAAGGCCATCGGCATCGAACCGGGCTTCGCACCTGCATACCGCGGCCGTGCGGAAGCCTACTTCGGGAAGCGCGACTTCCAGAAGGCGAAGGCTGATTATGATGAATACCTTAAACTGAACTCCGGCAGCCAGAGCGCGATGGTGCGGTATGCCCAGTTCCTCTACCTGGTGCAGGAGTACAAGCAGTCGCTCGACCTGATCGGGAAATTGGAGCAGACGGGCGTGGACAACAACACCTTGTTGCGGATCAAAGGCTATGACCAGGTGGAGCTGAAGGACTCGCTGAACGCCATGGCGACCATGGATGCCTACTTCGCGAAGCAGCCGCAGGAGAAGGTGGTGCCCAGTGACCTGCAGTATTACGGTCGTGCGGTGGCGCTGCTGGGCAACGACAGCCTGGCCGGTGAGAAGATCATGGCCGCGGCCGCCATGCCCAACGCCGACCCCGACCTGTACATGGAGGCAGGATCCTACTTCCAGAAAGCCAAGCGCTTCGATCGGGCGGTGGCGGCCTACCAGGCCAAGACCAACTCGAGCAAGGTGGCCGTGAACGACTGGTACTACCTGGGCAGTGCGGCACAACGGGCAGGGGAGTACGAAGTGGCTGACATGGCATGGACCAAGTACATCGAGAAGCAACCGACGATCTACCAGGGTCATCTCGGTCGCGCACGTGCCCAGGTAGGCATGGATCCGGAAAAGACCACCTGGCAGGCGAAGCCCTTCTTCGAGGATGCGCTGCGGAACATGAAGCCCGAGGACATTGCGGGGAAAGCGGCTCGTGACGCGGAGGAAGCCATGTTCTACCTGGCCTTCTACCACTTCTACGGTTCGAAGGACCTGCCGGCCGCCAAGTGCTGGTTCGAGAAAGTGAAAGCCCTGAACACCGGTACCGAACGGACCAAGCAGTCCACGGACATGCTCCTGAGCAAGGAACTGAAGGACGTGCCGGCGGCGACCTGCGAGTTGCAGTAACGGGCGATGATCGCGATGGGAGGGGACTTCGGTCCCCTTCCGTGTTCTGGTGCGGGACATCCGCTTACATTGGCGCGATGAGCCTTTTCCGCAAGAAGCCCTTGTCCGGTGCCATCGCACCGGAAGGTGAGATCCACGGTGGAGATGCGCTCGGTAGGCATCTTACTGTCCGTGACCTCACCTTCTTCGGGATCGCCGCCATCATCGGTGCGGGCAGCTTCAGCAGCATGGGGGAGGCCTGCTTCAAGGGCGGGCCCGGCGTGGTGCTGCTCTTCGTGATGTGCGGCATCGCCTGTGGCTTCACGGCCATGTGCTACGCGGAGTTCGCAGCGCGCGTACCTGCGAGCGGCAGCGCGTACACCTATGCGTACGTCACCTTCGGTGAGCTCTTCGCCTGGGTCATCGGCTGGGCGCTGCTGATGGAATACAGCATCGGCAACATATACGTGGCCTTCAGCTGGAGCGGCTACTTCACCAACCTGCTCGAGGGGCTGGGGCTGCACCTGCCCGAATGGCTCACCATCAATTACAAGGCAGCTCATGTAGCAAGCCAGCACACGCTTGCTACGATCTTTTCCGCAAATGCTCCGAACGCAACGCCAGAGGCTCGTCTAGCTCTTGAAACCGCAGTGTCATCGGAGGGCAATCTTGCGTGGACAACCGCACCAAGAATTGGTCCCTTGCGCATCATCTTCGATCTGCCTGCCGTGGCCATCAACGTGCTCATCACCTGGCTGGTGTACGTGGGGGTGAAGGAGAGCCGGAACGTGAGCAACGCGATGGTGATCCTGAAGCTCGCGATCATCGTGCTGGTGGTGCTCGTGGGGGCGGCCTATGTCGACATCGACAATTGGACACCCTTCCTGCCCAACGGCTTCGGTGGGGTGATGGCGGGTGTGAGCGCGGTCTTCTTCGCCTACATCGGCTTCGATGCCGTGAGCACCCTGGCCGAGGAGAGCAAGGATCCGCAACGCGACCTGCCACGCGGCATGATCCGCTCGCTCATCATCTGTACCGTGGTGTACGTCCTGCTCGCGCTTGTGCTCACCGGCATGGTGAGCTGGTCCCAGCTTGATGTGAGCGATCCGCTCGCAGAGGTCTTCCAGTTGCGCGGGGTGAAATGGATGCTCTACATCGTGAGCATCGCCGCCGTGGTGGCCATGACCAGCGTGCTGCTCGTCTTCCAGCTCGGGCAGCCGCGTATCTGGATGAGCATGAGCCGGGATGGCCTGCTGCCGAAGAAGTTCGCTAGCATCCACCCGAAGCACCGCACGCCGGGCTTCAGCACCATCGTCACCGGTCTGGTCGTGGGCCTGCCGATCTTCTTCACCGACGAGAGCTTCATCCTGGACTTCACGAGCATCGGCACCCTCTTCGCCTTCGTCCTGGTCTGCGGCGGGGTGTTGCTGCTCCCGCAACGCCCCAAAGTGAAGGGCCGCTTCCACCTGCCGTATTTCAACAGCCGCTGGACCGCGCCGCTCCTGATGCTTGCTGTTGTCGCATTGTTGGTGGTGTCCCTCCCGGACTATTTCCCCGGGCTGCTGGAGATCGAAGGTCATGCAGCGCAGAACATCCCACAGCTCATCTTCTGGCCGTTGACGCTGTTGCTCGTGATCATGGCGCACGTGAAGCAATGGTCCTTGATCCCGCTGCTGGGCCTGCTCTCGTGCAGCTATCTGCTCACCGGCATGGAGGTGAGCAACTGGTCCTGGTTCAGCGTCTGGCTCGTGATCGGGCTGATCTGCTACTTCGCCTACGGATACCGCCACAGCAAGCTCGCTCCCCAACGCACATGATGTCCCGGACCAACCGACTTACGCTGTGGATCCTCATCGCCATGGTGATCGGCATCGGCGTGGGGTATGCCATGCATGTGGGCATGGAGGAAGCCACCCGTGGGGAGGTGGCGAACAACCTCAAGATCCTGACGGACATCTTCCTGCGCTTGGTGAAGATGATCATCGCGCCGCTGGTGTTCAGCACCCTCGTGGTCGGCATAGCCAAGCTGGGCGACATGAGGACCGTGGGTCGTGTGGGTGGTCGTGCGTTGCTCTGGTTCATGTCGGCCTCGCTGATCAGCCTGCTACTGGGCATGGTGCTCGTGAACTTCCTGCAGCCCGGCGTAGGCCTGCACCTGGAGGCGAGCGGAGATGTGGCCGATGTGATCGGCAAGACGCAGTCGTTCACCCTGAAGGACTTCATCGCCCACCTCTTCCCGAAGAGCGTGGTGGAGGC
Source organism: Bacteroidota bacterium (assembly GCA_029573495.1). Lineage (GTDB taxonomy): Bacteria > Bacteroidota > Bacteroidia > Flavobacteriales_F > PHOS-HE28 > PHOS-HE28. Next base: position 16,582 of record JAKQEI010000094.1, read on the forward strand.
CATGGCGACGAACGAGGTGCTGCAGATCGTCGTGTTCAGCATCTTCTTCGGCGTGGCCTGCGCCAGCATCGGGGACTATGCGATGCCCGTTGTGAAGCTGCTGGAGAGCGTCTCCCACGTGATCCTGAAGATGGTGGGCTACGTGATGAACTTCGCGCCGCTCGGTGTGTTCGGTGCCATCGCAGCGGTGATCGCCATCCATGGGCTCGGTGTACTGAGCACCTATGCGGTCTACATCGGGCAGTTCTACCTCGGGCTTGCCGTGCTGTGGCTCATCCTGCTGGCTGCGGGTTACCTCTTCCTCGGGCGCCGGATGAAGGAGTTGCTGCGCCGCATCTTCCAACCGATCACCATCGCCTTCAGCACCACGAGCAGCGAGGCCGTGATGCCGAAGTTGATGGAGGAGCTCGAGCGCTTCGGCTGCAAGGACCGCGTGGTGAGCTTCGTGCTGCCCTTGGGTTACAGCTTCAATCTGGATGGCAGCATGATGTATATGACCTTCGCCAGCCTCTTCATCGCGCAGGTATATGGCATCCACATGGACTTCGGGACCCAGCTCACCATGTTGCTCACACTGATGTTGACCAGCAAGGGGATCGCCGGTGTTCCCCGTGCTTCCTTGGTGGTGGTGGCGGCAACGCTCGGCATGTTCGGCGTTCCCGTGGAAGGCATCGCGCTCATCCTCCCCATCGACCACTTCTGCGACATGGGCCGCAGCGCTACGAACGTGGTGGGCAATGCCATCGCCACCAGCGTGGTGAGCAAGTGGGAAGGGGATCTGGGGCATTAAGGACGGCCATCGCAGTGACGCTACGAACGCGACGGTCTCGCAACAGGGGATGCGCGAGTTGCTCTAACAGCCGAATGGGCCTGTGGTCAGCTCGCTCGCGACCAACGCAGTAGGCTGATGGAGATCAGTCTCAGGAATGGAACGCCGGACATCCGTGTCGTCCAATGCGTTGTTGCGGTGAACGACGGAATTACATCCGCAGCAGCCCGGGCATCACGCCCAGCACCACCACGGCCGCGCCGCAGATCGAGATCACCAGCCAGTTGAGCGGGGCTACGACGATGGGCTTGCCTTCCCGATCCTGCGCGGTGAAGGCCTCACGCACCACGAGGATGTAGTAGTAGATGCCTACGATAGCCATCACCACGGCCACGACGGTCGTCCAGAGGTAGCCCTGCGTCAGGCCGATCACAAAGACGCGGTACTTGGCCACGAAACCCGCGGTCAGGGGGATGCCGGCCAACGAGAGCAACATGAACAGGGTCGCCACGGCGATCCAGGGGTCGCTGCGGAAGAGGCCGCGGAAGATGCGGATGTTCTCATCGCCCAGGGCTGCACGCTTCGCCAGGGTGAGCACGATGAAGAGCCCCACGGTGGCCAGGGCGTAGGTGCCGAGGTAGTAGAAGAGCACTTCGGGCGTGCGTGCATCGGCGCCCAGGAAGGCGAGCAACAGGAAGCCCGTATGCGCGATGCTGGAGTAGGCCATCAATCGTTTGAATTGCGTTTGGCGCAAGGCCACGATGTTGCCGAGGAAGAGCGTGCAGATGGTCATCACCACCAGCATGGTCTCCACCGCGCCCGGCAGCTGAAGGTTGGCGATCAGGCGGTAGAAGGCGGCGAAGGCCGCTGTCTTCACCACGGTGCTCATGAAGGCCGTGATCAAGGTGGGTGCACCCTCATACACATCGGGGCTCCAGAAGTGGAAGGGAACGGCGGCCACCTTGAAGGCCACGCCGGCGATCGTCAGGAAAAGGCCAAGCAGGAAGATCATGTCCCGCCCACCGGCCAGGGCCGTGGAGAACGCTTCGATAGCGGCCAGGTCGAAGGAGGCGGTGGCTCCATAGATCAGGGCAAGGCCCATCAACAGGAAGCCGGAGGCGAAGGAACCCTGCAGGAAGTACTTGAAGGCCGCTTCACCACTGCGGAAGCTGTCCCGCTTACCCCCGGCCAGAATGTATAATGGAATGCTCAGGATCTCGATGCCCAGGAAAAGCACGACCAGGTTGGTGAAGCTGCAGATCAACAGACCGCCAATGAGCGAGAACACCATCAAGGCATACTGTTCCGCCACGTTCTCCTTCACCTTGGCGTAATAGTCGATGCCGAAGAGGAAGAGCAGGACGGTCACCACGATCATCACCAACGAGAAGGAGCGAGCGTAGGTGTCGAACTGGATGATGCCGTTGAAAAGGGGACTTTCCAGGTGCCGGTCCGCCGCGATCAGGACGAAAGCGCCCACCAGACCAGCGATCCCCATGCCCGCGATGGCGTTGCGGTTGTTGAACAGCCCCAGGTAGAGCAACACCACACCGAGCACGGAAAGGAGGACGAGGACGCTCATCTCAGTGTACCGACAGGCTTGTAAGGAGTTGTTGAACAGGGGCATCCACCAGTTCGAGGATGGGGCCGGGGTATACGCCGAGGATCAGGGTCACCGCGATCAAGGGGACCAGGTAGAGATGGTCGCGTGTGCTCGCATCGGCCATCGAGAGGTTCGCGCGATCGGGTCCCAGCATCACACGCTGATAGGCGTAGAGCATGTAGATGGCACCGATCACGATGGTCGTCAACGCGAACAGGGTCAGCCAGCCGCTCACCTGCCACAGCCCGGCGAACATCAGCCATTCCCCTACGAAGCTCTGGGTCAGCGGCAGTGCCACGGCATTCACCAGCACGAGCAGGAAAAGGGCCGCGAGCCGCGGGGCATGTCCCTTCAACCCACCCATGGCACCCATGTCGGTGGTGCCGGTGCGCTCCTGCATGGCCCCGACCAGGTAGAGCATCCCGAGCACGAGGATCGCATGCGCAAAGGCTTGATAGAAGGATCCGCTGATCCCGTATGCGTTCCAAGCGAAGAGCCCCGCGCACAACACACCGACGTGGCTCAGGGAGGAGAAGGCCACCAGCCGCTTGAAGTCGGTCTGCCGGAAGGCGATGATGCCGCCATATACCGCGCCGATCAGCGCAAGAGCGATCACGGTGGTCTGCCAGTACTCCACGCCAGCAGGCACCATCGGGAATACGAGCTTGTACACGCCGTACAGGCCCATCTTCAACATCACCGCACCCAGGACCATGGTGCCTTGGAGGGGAGCCATGTAGTAGGTCTCGGGCTGCCAGCTATGGAAGGGAAAGATGGGCAACTTGATGGCGAAGGCGAGAAAGAGCGCCCAGAACAACCAAAGCTGCGTGCTGGCCGGAAGGGTCAGGTTCGCCAAGGCGGAGAGATCACCATTGCCTCCACTCTGTACGAGCAGGTAGATGATGCCGAACAACAGGGATAGTCCACCGACCAACGTATAGATGAAGAAGCGCACCGTGATCGCCCGGCGACCAGCGCCGCCCCAGGAAAGGAGCAGGAGGAACACCGGGATCAAGGTGAGCTCATAGCCGATGTAGAACAGGAGCGCGTTCTGGGCCAGGAAAACGAGGAAGAGGAAGGACTGCGTGAAGAGCAGCAGGCCATTGAACAGCGCAGGACGATCACTCACTTGTCCGTAACCTGCACCAATGATGAAAGGGAAGACGACCCCTGTGAGGATCACCATCAACAGCCCCACGCCATCGTAGCCCACCACGAGGCGCAGGCCCCAGGCATTGACCCAATCGTGTTCGTAGTGGATCACTGTGCCGCCCGTGTAGCTGATCCAGGCGAAGAGCACCACGGCCAGCGAGGCCAGGCTGGTCACCAGCGCGATGGGACGCGCCTGTGCCGGACGTACGATCACCAGCAGGAGACCTGCAAGGAAAGGAATGAGCAAGAGGAGCGCTGCGATCATCTCAATTGCTCATGAGGGTGATGATGAGGAAGAGGATGAGCCCTCCGAGCATGGCCAGCATGTGGAAGCTCACGTAGCCGGTCTGGAGACGTCTGAAACCGTCGCCAAGGGCATTGGCGGCCGCACCCACCCCGGTCATGATCGGCACCATCACCCTCTGCTCAGCGATGCTGAAGAGGTTCGCGCTCATCCAGGTGTAGGGTCTCTCGAAGAGCGCGCGGAATAGTTCATCCACGCGCCAACGCTGAGCGATCAACCGTTTGAAGAAGGGCATTTCGGCTTCGTTGCCTTCGAGCGTTGCCTGCTGCGCGAACCGTCCATAGGCCACGTAGATCATCACCGCCACCAGGGCCGTGGTGATCCCCATCAGCGTCCACTCCGTCGTATGGCTCAGCTCCAGGCTCTCGTTGCTGATACCGTCCGCCGCGCTCATAAGGAAGTGTTTCATCGCTTCGTGGCCGCCGAAGAGATGCGGCAGGTTCAACACGCCGCCCACCACGCTCAGCACGGCGAGCACCATCAAGGGCAGGGTCATCGAGAGCGGACTCTCATGCGGGTGAGCGTTCCCGCGGTAGGCCCCGTAGAACACCAGGAAAAGCAGCCTGAACATGTAGAAGGTGGTCATCAGCGCGCCGATCAGCAGCAGCGCGAAGAGCGCCGGTGAGTGCTCGAAGGCGAAGGCCATGATCAGGTCCTTGCTGAAGAAGCCGCTCATCAAGGGCAGACCGGAAATGGCGATGGTGCCGATGAAGAAGGTGATGAAGGTGATCTTGATATGACCCTTCAGGCCGCCCATCTTCCGGATGTCCTGCTCGCCACCCAGCGCATGGATCACGCTGCCCGCACCGAGGAAGAGCAGGGCCTTGAAGAAGGCGTGCGTGGTCACGTGGAACATCGCTGCGCTGTATGAGCCCAGACCGAGCGCCACGAACATGTAGCCCAACTGGCTCACGGTGGAGTAGGCAAGGACCTTCTTGATGTCGTTCTGGAACAGGCCGATGCTTGCGGCGATCAATGCGGTCGCCGTGCCTACCCAGAGGATGATGTCCTGCGTGAAGGGCGCCAGTTCAAAGAGCACGCTGCTGCGGACCGTGAGGAAGATCCCGGCGGTCACCATGGTGGCGGCGTGGATCAGCGCGCTCACGGGCGTAGGACCGGCCATGGCATCGGGCAGCCAGGTGAACAACGGGATCTGCGCGCTCTTGCCCGTGGCCCCGATGAAGAGGAAGAGCGTCGCCGCGATCATCATCGGGTCGTTGAAGCCCGTGGCTGCATCCATGATCGTGGCATACTCGAGGGTGCCGAAGCGCTGGAACAGCAGCACCATCGCGAGCACCATGCCCACGTCGCCGATCCGGTTCATCACGAAGGCCTTGCGCGCTGCGTAGTTGTACTCGGGGGTCTTGTACCAGAAGCCGATCAACAGGTAGCTGCACAGGCCAACGCCCTCCCAGCCGATGAAGGTGATCAGGAAGTTGCTCCCCATCACGAGCATCAGCATCGCGAAACTGAAGAGGTTGAGCTGCGCGAAGAAGGTCGGTGCGCGTTCATCCTCGTGCATGTAGCCGATGGAGTAGAGGTGGATCAACGAGCCGATGCCAGTCACGATCAACATCATCGTCAGCGAAAGCGCGTCGATGCGCAACGCCAATGGGATCTCCATGCCGCCCACGTGGATCCAGTCGAGGAGCTTCACCGTACGACCGCCGGTCGCGGCATCGAAGCCCATGAAGAGCAGGATGCTGCAGGCGAAGGCTACTGCCATGATCGCAGTGGCCAGACCCCCGGCGCCATTCGCGCTCAGCTTGCGACGCAACGAGGCAAGGATCACCGCGCCCGCGAGCGGAAGCGCAGGTACCAAGGCCGCGAGGAGATCCAGGTTCATCCTTTCAAGCGGTTCAATTGGTTCACGTCCACGCTGTCCACGTTGCGTTTCATCATGACCAGGATGGACAGGCCCACGGTGACCTCGGCGGCCGCGACGAGCATGATGAAGAACACGAACACCTGCGCACACGGGTCGCTATGATGCGCACTGAAGGCCGTGAGCAGCAGGTTCACGCTGTTGAACATCAGCTCCAGGCACATCAGGATGATGATGGTGTTGCGCCGGAAGACGACGCCCGCAGCACCGATGCTGAAGAGCAGGAAGCTCAAGAGCACGTAATGCTCCAGCGGGACCACGCGGATGGCGGTGATGATGCCCTCTTCCATGGTCACGCGGTGCGCCGGGCGCGCTCGGCTTCGGTCAAGGGTTCAACAGGAGCATCGGGCTGGTGCTTCTCCTTCCTGGCAAGCATCACCACGCCCACGATGGCGCTCAGGAAAAGCACGCTGCTCACCTCGAAGGGCAGCAGGAATTCGGTGAAGAGCACATGGCCAACGGTCTTCACCAGGCCCACGCCGGGATCGAAGGCATTGGTGGCCGCGATGGCCACCCCATGACGGATGGCTGCGGCGAGCGTGATGAACAGCAGTCCGCCTCCGGTCACCGCCGCCACGCGCATGCCCAACGATTTCATCGGCTCGGTGGCGGTGTTGAGGTTGAGCAGCATGATCACGAACAGGAAGAGCACCATGATGGCGCCGGTGTACACGATCACGTGCACCATGGCCAGGAACTGGGCGTTCAGCAGGATGTAATGGCCTGCGATGCTGAGGAAGCAGACCACGAGCGAGATCACACTGTTCACCGGGTTGCGCGCGCTCACCACGATCAAGGCGCTGACGACGCTGATGGCGGCAAGGATGTAGAAGAGCGCGAGCATCGGATCAGCGGTTGTGCGCGTGGCGCTTCTCTTGTTTGAACTTCAACACCTCCGGCGTCTGTCGCTTGCTCACGTCCACGCGCTTGGCGGGGTCCATCGGTTCCACCAGCTCCTCCTTTCCGAAGACGAAGGGCATGCGGAGGTAGTCGGCCTGCACGATGCGATCGGTGAGGAAGATGGCCTCCTTGGGGCAGGCCTCCTCGCAGTCGCCACAATAGATGCAGCGCAGCATGTCGATCTCGTAGACGGTGGCGTACTTCTCCTCGCGGTACAAATGCTCTTCGCCCTTCTTGCGTTCACCGCTCACCATGGTGATCGCTTCCGCAGGGCAGGCCACGGCGCACAGCCCGCACGCCGTGCAGCGTTCGCGGCCCTTCTCGTCCCGCTTCAGCACGTGCTGCCCGCGGTAGATCCCCGCGATCGGCCGCTTCTGCTCGGGGTATTTGATCGTGGGTTTCCGACGGAAGAAGTGCTTGATGGTGATCAGCAACCCGCCCACCATCGCTGGCAGATAGATGCGCTCCATGAGCGTCATCTTCTTGTCGCTCACCACCTTGGAGCGGTTGGTCAGGGGCTGGAACGTGCTCATCCTTTCCAGAATTCAGCGAGGTAGTACACGGTGCCGGTGATCAGCATGTTCACGATCCCCAGCGGGATCAGGCCCTTCCAGCCCAGGTTCATCAGCTGGTCGAAACGGAAGCGCGGCGTGGACCAGCGCACCCACATGAAGAAGAAGATGAAGAAGAAGGTCTTCGCGAACATGCTGGCCGTGCCGATGAGCGTGGCAATGTTCGGGTCGAGGCCGAGCCGGTCCAGCCCCGGGACGTGGTAGCCACCGAAGTACAGCGTGGCGATCACCGCGCTGCTGATGAACATGTTGGTGTATTCCGCGAAGAGGAAGAAGCCCAGCTTCATGCTGCTGAACTCGGTGTGGTAACCACCCACGAGCTCCGTCTCGCACTCGGGCATGTCAAAGGGTGCACGGTTGGTCTCGGCGAAGGCGCACACCAGGAAGATGATGAAGCCAAGAGGCTGGCGGATGATGTTCCATCCATGCTCGATCTGGTAGTCCACGATGCCGCCCATGCTGAGCGTACCGGTGAGCATGACCAGTGCCACGATGCTCAGGCCGAGCCCGAGCTCGTAGCTCACCATCTGGCTGGCCGCACGCACCGCGCCGAGCAGCGCGTATTTGTTGTTGCTGGCCCAGCCACCGAGCATGATGCCGTACACGCCGATGCTCACGATGGCGAAGACGTAGAGGATGCCGATCTCCGGATCAGTGCCCTGCAGCTTGAAGGTCTCGCCGAAGAGGGTCAGTTCTCCGCCCCATGGGATCACCACGCCGGTGAGCAGCGCGGTGGTCATGGCGATGGCCGGACCCAGGATGAAGAGGCGCTTGTTCGCGGCGGCCGGGATGAAGTCCTCCTTCATGAACATCTTCGCCCCGTCGGCCAGGGGCTGCAGGATGCCGAAGGGACCGGCGCGGTTGGGCCCGATGCGGTCCTGGAGGAAGGCCGCCACCTTGCGCTCGCCGTAAGTGGAGTACGCCGCCACGGTCAGGGTGATCACGAAGAGCACCAGCAGGAGGATGGCCGTGGTGATGATCATCGGTCCTTCAGTTCTTTTCGTTTCGCCAGCTCGGGCACGTTGGGCGCAGGGGAGGCGAGCAAGGCCTGTTCCCGCTTTAACTGGTAGTGGCCCTGGCTGATCACGCTGTGCCGGTCGATCTTGCGCGGGCCCTCGATGGTCCAGGCGTTGACGTCCTTCTTGTCGAATCGGCAGGTGTTGCAGATGAAGCTCTCCACTTCGCCCCACTGGTCCTTGCGGCCCGTGACGCGCAACACTTCATTGCCCTTCATCCAGAGCACCACCTTGCCGCTGCACTTCGGGTTCTCACAATTCCGGTGCGCGTCCATCGGCTTGGTGAACCAAACGCGGCTGGCGAAGCGGAAGGTCTTGTCGGTGAGGGCGCCCACCGGGCACACATCGATCATGTTCCCGCTGAAGTCGTTGTCGATGCTCTGCTGGATGTATGTGCTGATCTCCGCCACATCGCCCCGGTTGATCACCCCATGCACCCGCCCATCGGTGAGCTGCTCGCCCACCTTTACACAACGGTAGCACAGGATGCAGCGCGTCATGTGCAGTTTGATCGTGTCGCCGATGTCGATCGGGTCGAAGGTGCGGCGCTCGAACTCGTAGCGGCTCTCGCTCTTGCCGTTCTCGTAGCTGAGGTCCTGCAGGTGGCACTCCCCGGCCTGGTCGCATATGGGGCAATCCAGGGGGTGGTTGATCAGCAGCATCTCCACCACGCCGTTGCGCGCATCGATCAGCGCGGGGTCGGTGGTGTTGGCCACCTCCATGCCGTCCATCACCGCGGTGCGGCAGCTGGCCACCGGCTTGGGCATGGGACGTGGGTCCTTGTCGCTGCCTTTGGTCACCTTCACGATGCAGGTGCGGCAGTAACCACCGCTCGTCTTCAACGAGCTGTAATAGCACATGGCCGGCGGCACCACATAGCGGTCGGCCTTGTTGCGTTCGCCGATCATGCGCGCCGCCTGCAGGATCGTGGTCCCATCGGGGACTTCGATCGCGATGCCGTCTATGGTGACCTTGGGCATGGTTAAGCGGTCGCGAATTTGGCACTCTTCCGGAAAGGTTCCCGTGCGAAATGCTTCGGGTCCTTCACTTTCTCGCGGTGGGTGACGTGGTATTCGAACTCGTCGCGGAAGTGGCGGATGGCCGAGGCCACCGGCCAGGCGGCCGCGTCGCCCAGCGGGCAGATGGTGTTGCCTTCGATCTTCCGTTGGATGTCCCAGAGCAGCTCAATGTCCTCCATACGGCCTTCGCCGTGTTCGAGGCGGTGCAGCACCTTCTCCATCCATCCGGTGCCTTCGCGGCAGGGGCTGCACTGGCCACAGCTCTCATGGTGGTAGAAGCGTGTATGGTTCCAGGTGCTGCGCACGATGCACTGGGCATCGTTGTACGCATAGAATCCCCCGGAACCCAGCATGGTGCCCTGTGCGAAGCCGCCATCGCTGAGGCTCTCGTAGGTCATCAACCGGTTCTCTCCGGCCGGTGTCTTCAGGAAGAGCTCGTAGGGCACGATGGGCACGCTGCTGCCACCGGGTACCACGGCTTTGAAGGCACGACCGTCCACTCCACCGCAGTATTCATCGCTGTTGATGAACTCGTCGCAGGTGATGCCGAGGTCGATCTCGTACACCCCTGGTCGCTTGATGTTCCCGCCTGCGCTAATGAGCTTGGTCCCGGTGCTCCTCCCGATCCCGATTTTGGCGTATTCCTCGCCGCCATCGTTCACGATGGGAACCACGGCCGCGATGGTCTCCACGTTGTTCACCACAGTGGGGCAGCCGTACAAGCCTTTCACCGCAGGGAAGGGGGGTTTGATGCGCGGGTTGCCACGCTTGCCCTCCAAACTCTCGAGCAGGGCGGTCTCTTCGCCACAGATATAGGCACCTGCGCCCACCTGCACGTGGATGTCGTGGTCGAAGCCGCTGCCGAGGATGTTCTTCCCAAGCCAACCTGCGGCGCGCGCCTCAGCGATGGCCTGTTCCAGGATCCGTGCGACGTAGAAATATTCGCCTCGGATATAGATGTAGCTGACCCGCGCACCGAGCGCGAAGCTCGAGGTGATCATGCCCTCGATGAGGATATGCGGGATCCGCTCCATCAGGTAGCGGTCCTTGAAGGTGCCTGGCTCGCTTTCGTCGGCATTCACCACGAGGTAGCGTGGAACGCCTTCCGGCTTCGCCAGGAAGCTCCACTTCATACCCGTGGGGAAGCCGGCACCACCGCGACCGCGGAGGCCGCTCTTCTTCACCTCTTCCAGGACGGCTTCGGGGCTCATGGTCTTGAGCGCCTTCTCCACGCTGCGGTAACCACCGTTCGCACGGTATCCTTCCAGCCCGCGGATGCCGGGCTTGGTGATGTGCTCGAAGAGGAGTTTGCGGCCCATCAGCGATCCGTGTAGTTCGTTCGTGAATTACGGCTGCGCAGCTCATCGATCAGGGCATCCACCTTTTCGATGGTGAGGTCCTCGTGGTAGCCGGCGCCACATTGTAGCATGGGTCCGCTGCCGCAGCTACCCAGGCATTCCACGGCCTTCAAGGTGAACATGCCGTCCCTGGTGGTCCCACCCGCATGCACGCCTAGCTTCTTCTCCAGATGATGGATCAGGTCGTCGCTGCCGCGAAGCATGCAGGGTGTGGTGCGGCAGACGTCCAGCACGTAGGTGCCCACCGGGTGCAGGTTGAACATGCTGTAGAAGCTGGCGACTTCATACACCTCGATATGCCGCAGGCCCATCAGGTGTGCCACGGCGTCCATGGCGTTCACGCTGAGCCAGCCGTCGTTCTCGGCCTGTGCGATGTGCAGGATCGGGATCAACGCGCTCTTGCTGCGGCCTTCGGGGTACCGGGCCATCAGCGCCCTGCATTCCGCCAGGCCAGCCTCGCTGAAGGAGAAGGACTTGGTGCCTTCGGTTGTGGTGATGGGTCTCGTGCGCGCGCTCATGCGTCCAGTTCACCTGCGATCACGTTCATGCTGCTCATGGTGATGATCGCGTCGCTCAACATGCTGCCTTTGATCATCTCGGGGAAGGCCTGGTAGTAGATGTAGCAGGGCCGGCGCAGGTGCAGCCGGAAGGGTGCGCGGCCACCGTCGCTCACGAGGTAGAAGCCGAGCTCGCCGTTGCCACCCTCCACACAATGGTACACTTCGCCCACCGGTACCTCCGTTTCGCCCATCACGATCTTGAAGTGCCAGATCAGGGGCTCCATAGCGCTGTACACTTCCTCCTTCGGCGGCAGCACCCACTCGGGCACATCCGCGCGGAAGGTGGTCTTGTCACTCATCTTCTCCAGCTTTTCCAGGGCCTGGCGGATGATGGAGAGGCTCTGCCGCATCTCTTCCTGGCGCACCGTGAAACGGTCGTAGGTGTCGCCGTTGGTGCCTACAGGGATGATGAAGTCGAACTCGTTGTAACCGCTGTACGGATCGGCCACCCGCACATCGTAGTCCACGCCCGCTGCCCGCAGGTTGGGACCGGTGAAGCCGTATTGCAGGGCACGCTCGCCGCTGATCGGTCCGCAGCCGATGGTACGGTCCATGAAGATCCGGTTGCGCAGGAGCATGTTGTCGAACTCCTTCAGCGAGGCGGGCAGCTCCTTGACGATCGCCTTGGTCTTCGCCCACACCGTATCGCTCCAATTGCGCTCCCAGCCACCGATGCGGCCCATGTTGGTGGTGAGGCGCGCGCCGCAGATCTCCTCGTACACCTCGTAGATCCGCTCCCGCCACTGGTACACGTAGAGGAAGGGCGTGGTGGCGCCCACGTCCTGGCCGATGATCGTATTGCAGATGATGTGGTCGGCGATGCGGGCCAGCTCCATCACGATCACCCGCATGTATTGCACCCGGTCAGGCAGCTCGATGTTGAGCAGCTTCTCCACCGTCATGTGCCAGCCCATGTTGTTGATGGGGGCGCTGCAGTAGTTCATCCGGTCCGTAAGCGTGGTGATCTGGTAGAACGGACGCCGCTCGGCGATCTTCTCGAACGCGCGATGGATGTAACCGATGGTCTGCTGGGCGTCGAGGATGATCTCGCCGTCCATCGTCAGCACGTTCTGGAAGATGCCGTGCGTGGCGGGGTGGGTCGGGCCCAGATTGAGCGTGGTGAGTTCGCGCAGGTCACGACCTTCCACAAGGTCCTTGGACCAGAAATCGGTGGGTGGCTGCTGGCTCATCGTCCGAAGAAGCGGTCGTCCTTGTCCTGGCGTGTCGGGTCCTCCAGCGGGTAGTCCTTGCGCATGGGGAAGGCCGGGAAGTCCTCCATGTTCAGGATGCGCTTGAGGTTCGGGTGTCCCTTGAACTTGATGCCGAAGAAGTCCCAGGCCTCGCGCTCCATCCAGTTGGCGGTGGCCCATAGGTCGGTCGCGGTCTGGAACTCGAGGTCGTTGGCGGTCGTTCGGCACTTCACGCGGATGCGATGTCCGGCGCGCATGTTGTGCAGGTGGTAAACGAGGCCGAATTCCTGCGCTTCACCTGGGAAGTGCATCCCGCAACAGGTGGTGAGGAAGTGGAACCCGAGTTCATCGCGCAGGTTCCGCAAGAGGTCGTGCAGTGCCTCCTTCCTCACCTGGATGCACAAGAGGTCGCGTTCCTGCTCCATGCCCGAGATCCGCTCACCGAACGCGGCGGAGACCCGGTCCTTCACCTGTTGATCGCGCTCGGCCTTCACTGCGAACCCCGGCATCAGTCAATGGCGTATTTGGTCAACAGGTCCTGGTATTCCTTGCTGTAGCGGCGGCGCAGGCTCTCGTTCCTGGCGAGCTCCTGGATCCGCAGGATGCCGTCGATCACCTGCTCGGGACGCGGCGGGCAGCCCGGGATGTACACATCCACCGGGATCACCCGGTCGATGCCTTGCAACACGCTGTAACTGTCGAAGATGCCGCCGGTGCAGGCGCAGGCGCCCATGCTCAGCACCCACTTGGGCTCGGCCATCTGCATATACACATCGCGGAGCACCGGGGCCATCTTCTTGGCGATGGTGCCCATCACCATCAACAGGTCGCTCTGGCGCGGGCTGAAACTGAGCCGCTCCATGCCGAAGCGGCTGAGGTCGTAGTGGGAGCTCATGGTGCTCATGAACTCGATGCCGCAGCAGCTCGTGGCGAAGGGCAGGGGCCACAGGCTGTTGGCACGGGCCAGCCCGATCGCCTGGTCCACCCGCGTGGCGAAGAAGCCCTCTCCCGAGTGCCCTTCCGGGGCCTTCACGATCGTCGGACGGGGCCGTTCGATGCCGCGTTGTTCGCTCATTCGATCTTCATTACACCTTTCCGTAGCACATAGTAGAGACCGGCCATCACAAAGACCACGAAGACCACCATCTCCACGAAGCCTAACGCGCCAAGGGCCTTGAAGTTCACGGCCCAGGGGTAGAGGAAGATGACCTCCACATCGAAGAGCACGAACAGGATGGCTATCAACAAGTACTTCACACTGAAGGGCTTGCGCGCGTTGCCGTGCTGCTCGATGCCGCACTCGAAGCTCTCGTCCTTCTTCTTGCCGTGGATCTTCGGGCCGAGCCATGCCGCCGCCGAAAGTGCGAAGCCCACGAAACCCACGGCGATGGCCGTTTGGATCAGGACCGGGACATAGTCGTTGGGGGTCGAAATGGCTTCCACGGAGCGCTGGGGTCGGGTAGGGTGCCAAATGTAGTGCCCTGCCTCATTTGGGGGAAGGTTCATCGGCAATAGTTGCCCGGTCGTCGTTCTTCGATCGGGATGTAGGGAAAGAGTCCCATCGGCGAACTTTGCTGCCATGGCCCTTCCCTGGATGTCCGCCGCCGAGGCCGTGCGCTTGGTGAACAGCGGCGACCGCGTCTTCATCCACGGGAGCGCCGCCACCCCGGTGCGTCTGGTGCATGCCCTGCTGGACCGCCACGCCGAGCTTCACGATGTGGAACTCACCGCCATCAGCACCTTCGGCGATCTGGGCTTCGACAGGCCCGAGGTGCAGGGGCCGTTCAACCTGAACGCCTTGTTCGTCAGTGCCAACATGCGGGGTATGGTTGACGGCCCCTACGGCGACTACATCCCGGTCTTCCTCAGCGAGATCCCCCGCCTCTTCGAGAAGGGCATCCTTCCGCTCGACGTGGCGCTCGTGCATGTGTCGCCGCCCGACCGGCATGGCTTCTGTTCCCTGGGGGTGAGCGTGGACGTGGCCCGCAGCGCCGTGCGCAACGCCCGCATCGTGATCGCGCAGGTGAACCCGCACATGCCCCGCACCCTCGGCGATGGCCACGTGCACATCAGCCGCTTCGCCGCATTGGTGGAGGTGAACGACCCGCTGCCCGAGGTGGACTACGCCGCGCAGATCGGGACCAAGGAGCGTCGCGTGGCCGAACTGGTGAGCGCCCTGATGGAGGACGGCAGCACCCTGCAGCTGGGCATCGGCGCCATCCCCGACGCCATCCTGGGTGCTCTCGGCGGGCACAAGGACCTCGGCATCCACACCGAGATGTGCTCCAACGGCATCATCGATCTGGTACACAGCGGCGCCATCACCAACAAGTACAAGAAGAAGCACCGCGGGAAGATCGCCACCGCCTTCGCCTTCGGCACGCGCCGCCTTTACGACTTGGTGGATGACAACCCCTTCTTCACCTTCCTCGACGCGCAGTATGTCAACGATGGCAAGGTGATCCGCGAGAACCCCAAGGTGGTGGCCATCAACAGCGCGATCGAGGTGGACCTCACCGGGCAGGTGTGCGCGGACAGCATCGGCACCTATCAGTTCAGCGGCGTTGGCGGGCAGATGGACTTCATGCGCGGAGCGGCCCTAAGCGAGGGCGGCAAGCCGATCATCGCCCTGTGCAGCACCACCGGCAAGGGCGCCAGCAAGATCGTCCCCTTCCTGAAACCCGGCGCGGGCGTGGTCACCACGCGGGCTCATATGCATTATGTGGTCACCGAGCACGGAGTGGCCTACCTCTATGGTAAGAACCTGCAGCAACGTGCCAAGGCGTTGATCGCCATTGCAGCACCGGAGCATCGGGAAGAGCTGGAAAGGGCCTACAATGAGCGGTTCGAGTAGGGTCGGGGTCCGGAGATGTACTATGGTCCGATCACCTCTTCCGATCGGCACTTGAACGTCGGGAAGGTCGATCCGTCGGCAATACCTGCCCGGTCATCGCGTTCAAGACCTCTTGAGCCGGACCCCCTGTGAACCGGGAACCGGTTACTTTTGTTCATTACTAGATGAGCCCCCGCCCCGCCTATCCCCTGCTCGATCGGATCCAGACCCCGGCCGACCTCCGGAACCTCTCCGAGGATCAGCTTGTGCAGGTCTGCAACGAGTTGCGCGACTTCATCATCGATGTGGTGAGCGTGAAGGGCGGCCACTTCGGCGCCAGCCTCGGGGTGGTGGAGCTCACGGTGGCCCTGCATTACGTGTTCAACACGCCCTATGACCAGCTCGTATGGGACGTGGGGCATCAGGCGTACGGCCACAAGATCCTCACCGGCCGTAAGGACATCTTCCACACCAACCGGATCCACAAGGGGATCAGTGGCTTCCCGAAGCGGAGCGAGAGCGAATACGACACCTTCGGCGTGGGCCACAGCAGCACCAGCATCGGTGGTGCCTTGGGCATGGCCGTGGCCAGCAAGTTGAAGGGCGAGACCGACCGGCAGTGCGTGGCCATCATCGGCGACGGGGCGATGACCGCCGGCATGGCCTTCGAGGCGCTGAATCACGCGGGTGGCGCCAACACCGACATGCTCGTGGTGCTCAACGACAACTGCATGAGCATCGACCCGAACGTCGGTGCCCTGAAGGAGTACCTCACGGACATCACCACGAGCCACACCTACAACAAGGTGAAGGACGAGGTGTGGAACCTGCTCGGCAAGATCAGCAAGTTCGGTCCCAACGCGCAGGCCATCGCCCAGAAGGTGGAGAACGCCGTGAAGAGCGCGCTGCTGAAGCAGAGCAACCTCTTCGAGAGCCTCAACTTCCGCTATTTCGGTCCGGTGGACGGGCACGATGTGGAGCGCATGGTGAAGGTGCTCCAGGACCTCAAGGACATACCGGGCCCCAAGATCCTGCACACGATCACCATGAAGGGCAAGGGCTACAAGGCCGCCGAGGAAGGCAATCCCACTGTGTGGCATGCGCCAGGCCTCTTCAACAAGGAGACCGGCGAGATCATCAAGGTGGTACCCAAGAGCCCGCAGCCGCCCAAGTACCAAGATGTCTTCGGGCACACCATCGTGGAGCTGGCCGAGAAGAACCCGCGCATCGTCGGTGTCACGCCCGCCATGCCCACCGGCTGCTCGCTCAACATCATGATGAAGGCCATGCCCGATCGCGCATTCGACGTGGGCATCGCCGAGCAGCACGCGGTGACCTTCAGTGCCGGCATGGCCACACAAGGCATGGTTCCCTTCTGCAACATCTACAGCTCCTTCATGCAACGCGCGTACGACCAGGTGGTGCACGACGTGGCCTTGCAGAACCTGCACGTGGTCTTCTGCCTGGACCGCGGCGGACTGGCCGGTGCCGATGGTCCCACGCACCACGGCGCCTTCGACATCGCTTACTTCCGTTGCATCCCGAACATGATCGTGAGCGCGCCGATGAACGAGGAGGAGCTGCGTGATCTGATGTACACCGCCCAATTGAAGGACCACGGTCCCTTCAGCATCCGGTATCCGCGTGGCGAAGGCGTGATGACCGAGTGGAAGACGCCCTTCAAGGAGATCAAGATCGGTACGGGTCGCAAGCTGCGCTCCGGCAATGATATCGCCGTGCTCAGCATCGGGCACATCGGTAACATCGCCGCGAAAGGCATCGATGCGCTGCAGGAGGAAGGCTACAGCGTGGCGCATTACGACATGCGATTCGCCAAACCGATCGACGAGCTGCTGTTGCACGAGGTCTTCGGCAAGTTCAAGCAGGTGATCACCATCGAGGATGGGGCGATCCAAGGCGGCATGGGCAGCGCGGTGCTCGAGTTCATGGCCGACCATGGCTACCACGCGCAGGTGAAACGGCTGGGCATCCCCGACCGCTGGGTGGAGCACGGCACACAGAACGAGCTCTATGCGGAATGCGGCTTCGACGACAAGGCGCTCATCGCGGCGGTGAAGGAAATGCTTCCGCAGCGCAAGGGGTTGAAGGGTGTGCAGGTGAGTGCTTGAGCCCTCACGCCACCGACCATCCATCCAGACGGGCGCGCACCCATTCCACCGCCTCTCCCACGGTCCCGAACATCCCCACTTGATGTTCCTGCGGATGGTAGTTGTAGTGGATCTCGGCCACCTTGCGGAACAGTCCTTCCGAAGCCACCAGCGCATGTGCACGCACCCGGGCATTGATCCCTTCGGTGCTGTGCTCCTGCTGCATGGCTTCGATGTCCATGTCGCCCTCCTCGGGAAGTACGCTCACCATGCCGAAGTCCTTGTCCTCCGTCAGGTGCTCACAGACGTCGATCACCTCGGCGATACCATCCACATCGAAGGTGACATGTTCGTGGTAGCGGATGATGACAAGGTCCGGCGCTTGCCGTTCGACAACGGCCAGCCGCGTCTCATGGTAGGTCGGTTCGATGGTCATTTCAGTCGTGAACGGAGCTTAAGGCTTTCCAAGCTACGACATGGGCCAATACGGGTCATCGGCGCTCCAGCCGAACGGTCCCGAGGGTCCCGTTCGTGCCGATCCAGGCCAGGGTGTAGTGACCGGAGGGGACATCGCTCATCGTGAGAACGAGCCGGCGTGTCTCCGGTCCAGTGAACTCGGCCAGCCACTGTTTCACCGGCGTGCCCGTACCATCCACCAGTTGAAGTACCGTGCGGTCGGCGCGGGAAGCCGGGAGGTCGATCGTCGCCACATCGTCACAGGGATCGGGGAACACCCGCAGGCGGATCGGCTGGAAGAGGTTCATCTCGCCGTTCTGCCAGGAGCCATCCAACCAGCGCATGATCCGGTCCGGCGGATACCAGCCGGTCCGCTCGATGATCATCAGCAAGGGCATCGGCGTGCGATCACAATACCATTCGTAGCGCACCTCCCGGCGGCCGGGTAGTTCTGGCTGCTTGGGATCACGAAGGGTGAGTTCACTTCGCAGTCGGATGACGTTCTGCACCGGACCATAGGGCATCATGAGCGTACCCCAGGCATCAGCTTTCACCGAATGGATCACCTGCCGGATCGCGATGCGGCCCGAACCGGTCACGGCAACGATCCCGGTGTCCGACCAGGCGTCCCCGATGCCGATCGGGAAACTGAAGGAACGCAGCGGTGGATCGAATCGTAGCATCGCCGTGTCGCTGTAAGATCCCGTCCAGAGCAGGGTGCTGTCGGTCTCCACGAAGTACGAGGCCGGTTCCCCCGGAATGTTGAGGACCACGGCATGTTCCGGGAAAGCCCCTGCACCGGGTGCCACATCGCTCGTGGTCCATTGGTAGGGCAGCAACGCTCCCGCGGGCAGCGCCGTGTAGTCCCACCGCATGGCCGCGCCGGCTGGGCCCGCCTTCAGATAGGGCACATCGTGGTACCCGTACATCGTACCGGCAGCAGGAAGGTCGTCATCGCTCAGGACAGGTTGTGCGTGGAGCGCACGCGGAAGGGCCAGAAGGATGATAAGTGGTCGCCACATGACAAGTGCCGTTCCTGTAAAACTAAGGAACGGGGATGGCGTCGTAGGAAACGCCGTTCCAATGGTACCAAAGGTCCGTGCCACGCGGCCGATGAAGCTCTCCGCGGAACATCAGGCCTTCCCGAAGCACCTCCGCCATCCTGAGATCGTCCGGCACCACGATGATGCGATTGCCCGGACCTCCCGCAAGGGACACCGCTTCCGGGAAGCCGTTGCGGAAAATGTAAGCGCCCCGATAGGAGTCCGGCAGGCCGCTGAGCCACAGGTCGCCCTGCGCCGGTACGGCTGGAAGTGCGTCCACGCTTTGTCGTGTGATCCGAGAGGCGGCAACCCAGTTGGCGTGGTTCGCGCGAAGTTGCCAGAGGAACGTGAGGCCTAGCAAGCCGATGACCACCCAACGCGCGATAGGCATACGGATCGCAGCGATCAGCAGCGCGACCATCGCGCAGAGGAAGGCCGATGGCAGGTAGAGGAAGCGATCGCTTTCGCTCGTCACGGTGCTCACGCCCGCGATGGAACCGACCGAACAACCGATCAGCAACAATAGGCCGTGCAAGACGACCGATCTTCTGGTCATCGCGGGTCCAATGCGCCGAAGCATGACGGCCGTGATGGTCAGCAGGACCAACAGGAATGCGCCGCGCACCAATTGGACCTCGTGGTCGGGTTCAGGAGGAAGGAAGAGACGACCGAGCACCTTGGGCAGCGTGGTGAGGCTCGGGCCATCATCGCCGAGGACCAGGTCCTTGAAGTAACCACCGATCAAGGAACCGGTGCTGTTCATGCGGAGCGCGAGATAGCACAGCGCAGGGAGCAGCAACGGTACAAGGAGCTGCCGCCACGTTGGCCACCCTTGCACCACGCCCGACCATGCGATGAGCAAGGCCATCGGGACGAGGAGCAAGGCGCTTTCATAGCACAAGGCGCCCAACATCAGTGTGGTTGCGAGCAGGATCGCGCGGAGGCCGTTCCATGGACCGCTGGTGAGGATGACCAATCCAAGCAGGACGGAACTCGTTCCCAGAGCGGATTCGCGACCGACCAACCAGACGATGGACTCCTGGTGGAAGGGGTAGAGCAGGAACAGTCCGGAGGACAACAGCGCTGTGCCGCGCACCGCCCATCGCTCCATCCATGCGAACAGTAAAAAGGCGTTCACCCCATGCACAACGAGGTTGAAGGCGCGATGGCCCGCCACTGATGTTCCCCAAAGCAGATCCCCAAGGCGGAAAGTGGCGTCGCTAAGGGGTCGGAAGAAGCCGTTGCGCCAGGGAATGCCGCGCACCCCGGAGTTCCACAACGCCGAATGGTCGTCACTGAACGGGGTGAAGACCAGCGTGGGCCAGAAGAAGACGAGGGAAGCGCCGATGAAGGCTACCAACACCAACCAAGCACCTTGTGAACGAGCGCTGCGCATCAACCCTCCAAAACTAGCCGGGGCGGCGCCGATGTAAGTTCGTCCGATGCCACGCCGTGACCTGCTCGTCCTCCTCGCCGCCTTCGCCTTGAGCGTGGCCGTGCGCGCCCCCTTGGTGGACCGACCGCTCTCCGCGCACCACGAGTATTGCACCGCCTTCACGCTCATCGCGCTCACGAACTGGTGGGAGGATGGCTTCATCACCCACCAGGGCATGCCTTCCGGTGGCTGGATACGTGAGGGGGAGGCGCTGTATCCATCCGGGCCGGCGCATCGCAATGAACGCGCAGCAGGGCTTTACTACTTCTCGCATCCACCGCTGGCCTACGACCTGCCCTACGCGCTGTTCGTGCTCACCACCATCCCACCGAACGCGGCCGGCCTGCAGTGGATGAACATCTGCTTCCACCTGCTCACCGCGATCGGTCTGTACCATGTGGTGAGGCTCGCATTGGACCGTGCACCGTCGTTGGCGCCGCTGTTCGCCAGCACGCTGTACCTCTTGGTGCCGGCCACGCTCTGGTTCCACGGCAACGCGTACATGAGCGACATGTTCGTGCAGGTCCCCTGGGTGTGGCAGCTCGTCTTCGCGCTGCGCATCCTGCGGAGAGGGGCAAGAGCAACGACCCGGACGTGGGCAGGCTTCACGATCCTGCTCTTCCTCACCCTTTACACCAGCTGGCTGGGAGTCTTCGCACTGATGACCGTTGTGCTCATTGCGTTCGCGCGTTGGCGCACCGATCGCGGGGTACCGGTCCTGGGCATCTTCGGTTGTTCGGCGCTGGCTTTCATCGCCGCCTTCGGGCTGACAGCCTGGCGCTTTCTGCAGGTGATCGATGCCCATGCGTTGATCGCCCATTTCGAGGAGCGGTTCGTGGTGCGCGGATCCTTCGGTGCGGGTACGGATATCCTTGCGAGCCTTCAGCAGATCGCTGTGAACTACCGCATCAGCTATCTGCCGGTGATCGTCCTGCTGATGTTCCTGTTCGTGGTGCGATGGCGACGAGGGAAGGTGTTCGATCACGTGGTGCCGGAGATCAAGCTCTTCGTTGCGCTCACTGGCCTCCCGGTGCTGTTGGATCATATGCTACTGCTCCAGTATGCCGAGCATGACTTCGCGGCCTTGAAAGCGGCTCCCTTGCTGTGCGGACTGGCGGGTATGGGACTCGCTGAGGTGCTACGTCGATGGCAATGGACGATGCTCGTGTTGACCTGTCTTGCCGGGGTCGCCTATTTCTACCGGACCAATCCTTGGCCTGGTCGTGATGGCAGGCGCTATGCCCAGGAGCAGGAACTGGGTCGCTTCATCGCTGCGAACGCCGCCCAGGACGAGCTGGTCTTTGGTGCAGGCATCAGCACGGAACCGCAGGTCACCTGGTACGCGCATCGCAACGTGCTCGGCGTGGCGGATGAGGAAGCGGCGCGCAGGTTCCTTGTTGAACACGGCCGTGATCGCGGCGTTGTGATCGAAGTGAACGGAATGGGATATGCAGCAACGCACATCATGCGCTGACTACCTCGGCTCGAAGACCACGACACGCAAGTCGTCAATGCGCATGCGCGCGCCGGAGCGGTTCCATAGATAGGCCTTCACCCGGTCCTGGCGGGACCGCACTTCAGGCGTGATGTAATCCACGCTGAACGGGACCCATGTGCCGCGCGGACCATCCGGAACGATCAGGTCCCGCGCCATGTACTTGTAGGTGCCGCCATCATGTTCGAAGTGGATCACCGCAGTGGGCGTCCCGACCGAACTGTCCGCAAGGAGAACGCGTCCGCTCATCCGCAGCCAGGCATGGTCCTTCCCAGTGAGTTCCGCGAACGTGCTTTCGAAGGCCGGTGTGAACGGATGCTCCGCATCCATGGAGAACGCGCCATCGGGCTCATGGTCGTAGGTGTCCAGGTAGCGTTCTGATTCGATGTAGCCTTCCTCTTCCACCAAGTGCTCTTCATTCCCCAAGGGACGTTCGACGAGCAACAGGCGATCCGCTCCAGCAGGCACTTTCGTCCGTGCGAACACCGCCTTGTAGTACGCCTTTGTCATACGCTCCTTGCTGATGATACCGTTCGCCCATTGCCAGGTCTGGAAGAGGCTGAGTATGACACATCCCAAGCAGAAGGCGATCGACACGATCCGCGTATACCTCCTTTCCCAGGCCCATTGCAACACCGCGCCGACTGGCAGCGCAAGTAATACATAAGTGGGCACCATGCTCCGTGAACTGAAGCTGCCGCCGGCATACCACCAGCAACTCCAGCTCGACACGATCCACACATCCACGATCAGGAAGATCAGGACCGCCCAGAAGGCTTGCGGAACGCGCTTCCAAAGCCAGGGGATCCCAGCGACCGCGAGCACCATCAAGGGCGTGTAGATGAACCAGCCCTTGCGAAAGCTCACCAGGAACGGGCGCAGATGCGGGCTGTCGAGGTCGAAGCCTTCGCCCGGGTTCACGTACGAATAGAAGATCCACTGTCCGGTGGTCGCATGCCAGTAGAACAGCTGCGGAGAAACAACGACCAGTAGGATCAAGGCCGCCACCAGCAACTGCGCAAGGTTACCAGTGATCGCGCGCCATTTCGCTCGACGCGCCGCGGCATCGTGCAGGCCCCAGAACAGGGGAACCAGGAAGACGACCAGTTCCGAAGGCCGGATGGTGGTGATCAGGCCGAGGCTCACGCCCATCACCAGTGCCCACGACCAGGAAGGTGTCAGGTGCCAGCGGATGGTGGCCAGCAGCAGGAACGCATAGAGTGTGAAGAGCGCGGGATGGGTGAGCAGGGTGCCATCCCAGGCCGCGAGTTGGAACCAGTTCGTGCCCAGGGCGATCAGCACCAGCAATGCCGCGCTCCAACGGTCATCGAAGAAGTGCAACAGCACCATTCGCAGGAGCACAAGGCCGAACAGTGCGAAGGCCAGGCAGCCGAAGGTGATCGCAAGCTGATAGGGCGCTGAGAAGCCGTCGGCCGGATAGCCCAAGGGTGCGGCGAGCACGTGTGCAACGAAGAAGAACGGCGCGTAGAGCAGCGCCATTCCCGAGCTGTACTTGATCACACGGTTCCCATCCGCACCATCCACCACCTGGTAGAGCGTGGCCGAAGGGGGGTGGGTCGTCATCACCTCGTCCAGCCAGGTGTCATCCTTCAATCCGATATCATCGTGGATGAAGGTCGCCGGCAGGTAGAGGTAGTAGCCGAAGACGTCCCAAGTGAGGACCTGGCGTTGCGGAAAGGACGTCCGGACCGCGAGCGTGATCGCGATCAGCGCAAGGAGTGCGAAGCGGGACAGGCGGCCTTTCATGGCCATGCCACCCTACGCCGGCTTCTTGATCTCGAAGTCCTCCAGGAACTTCGTCGTGAAGTCGCCCTTGCGGAACTGTTCGTTCTGCATCAGCTGCAGGTGGAAGGGGATCGTGGTGTGCACGCCCTCGATCACATATTCGCTCAACGCGCGCTCCATCTTGGTGATCGCCTCCTCGCGTGTCTGCGCGCTCACGATCAACTTCCCGATCATGCTGTCGTAGTTCGGCGGGATGGTGTAGCCCGCGTAAACGTGGGTGTCCACCCGCACACCATGGCCTCCAGGGCTGTGGTAGCTGGTGATCCTCCCGGGTGTCGGTCGGAAGTTGTGGAAGGGGTCCTCCGCGTTGATGCGGCACTGGATGCTGTGGCGCGTGGGCTCGTAATTGAGGCCGCTGATCGGGATGCCCGCCGCGATCTTGATCTGTTCGCGGATGAGGTCGTAATCGATGACCTCCTCGGTGATGGTGTGTTCCACCTGGATCCGCGTGTTCATCTCCATGAAGTAGAAGTTGCGGTCCTTGTCCACCAGGAATTCCACGGTGCCCACACCTTCGTATTTCACGGCCGCCGCCGCCTTGATCGCCGCTTCACCCATCTTCTTGCGAAGCGTCTTGGTCATGAACGGAGAGGGTGTCTCCTCCACGAGCTTCTGGTGCCGACGTTGGATGGAGCAATCCCGCTCGCTCATATGGCAGAAGGTGCCATATTGGTCACCGGCGATCTGGATCTCGATGTGCCGTGGCTCCAACACGTACTTCTCCATGTACATGCCCGGGTTGCCGAAGGCGGCGCCCGCTTCCTGGCTCGCCTTTTCGAAGGCCTCCTCGAACTCCTCCTCCTTCCACACCAGGCGCATGCCCTTGCCACCACCACCGGCGGTCGCCTTCAGGATTACCGGATAGCCGATGCGCTTCGCTTCCTTCTTGGCTACCGCGAGGTCCGTGATCAGTCCCTCCGTTCCAGGGACCACCGGCACACCGGCCGCGATCATCGTCGCCTTGGCCGTCGCCTTGTCGCCCATGGCCTCGATCTGCTCGGGCAGGGCGCCGATGAACTTGATCTGGTGCTGCTGGCACAGCTTGCTGAACTTGGCATTCTCGCTCAGGAATCCATAGCCCGGGTGGATGGCGTCCGCGTTGGTGATCTCGGCTGCAGCGATGATGCGCACCATGTTCAGGTAGCTCTCCTTGCTTGGAGGCGGACCGATGCATACGGCCTCATCGGCGAAACGCACATGCAGGCTCTCCTTGTCGGCGGTGCTGTACACGGCCACCGTCTTGATGCCCATCTCACGGCAGGTACGGATGACGCGCAGGGCGATCTCGCCGCGGTTCGCTATGAGGATCTTCTTGAACATGGGAGACTTCTGGTCTGGTTCACCAAAGAGGCACAGAGGACACAGAGAAGAAGGACGACACCATTAGGGCATTCGGGCCAAGGAAATCGCTTGCGTGCCTCTCAAGCATTCCTCTGTGCTCTCTGTGCCTCTGTGGTGAATGCACTAGGACGGATCGACCAGGAACAACGGCTGATCGTACTCCACCGGCTTGGCGTCGTCCACCAGCACCTTCACGATCCTACCCGCCACGTCGCTCTCGATCTCGTTGAAGAGCTTCATGGCCTCGATGATGCAGATGGGCTTGCCCGGCTTCACCTCGTCGCCCACGTTCACGAACACCGGCTTGCCGGGGCCCGCTGCGCGGTAGAAGGTGCCGATCATGGGCGCCTTGATGGTGACGTACTTGGCATCCGCTGCGGGGGCCGCTGCGGCAGCTGGAGCTGGTGCGGCCGCGGCTGCGGGGGCCGGAGCAGCAACGGGTGCGGGTGGCGGTGGAGCGTAGGCAGGCGCCGGTGCGGCGATCACCTGCACTTCCTTCTTTCCCGCCGGGGTCTTGATGGTGATCTTGAAGTCCTTCTGCTCGATCTCCACTTCGCTCACGCCGCTCTTGGCGACGAATTTGATCAGGTCCTGGATCTGGGAAAGGTTCATCGGTTGCTCTGGGTTGGCCGCTCACACGCCCTCCGATCGGTCAAGGGTCGAGGCGAGGAGGAGCGAAGGTAGGATAGTCGGTGAAGTTGCAAAGAGGTGGCCGTAACTGGCTGGCTATCAGTTGCCATAGGCCCACTTCAACCAGATCGCGCCCCAGGTGAAGCCACCGCCGAACGCGCTCAGGATGATGTTGTCGCCCTTCTTCAGGCGCGACTCCCATTCCCACAGGCACAAAGGCAGTGTGCCGCTGGTGGTGTTGCCATATTTCTCGATGTTCACCATCACCTTGCTGTCATCGAGCCCCATGCGGTGTGCCGTGGCGTCGATGATGCGCTTGTTGGCCTGGTGCGGCACGAGCCAGGCCACGTCATCGGCGGTGAGGCCGTTGCGTTCCATGATCTCGGCGCTCACATCGGCCATGTTCGTCACCGCGAACTTGAACACGGCTTTGCCCTCCTGGTACACGTAATGGTCTTTGCGCTCCACGGTCCGTTCGGTGCTGGGACGCATGGATCCGCCGGCCTTCTGGTGCAGGTACTGGCAGCCGCTGCCATCGCTGCGCAGGATGCTGTCCATCACGCCGAAGCCCTCTTCGTTCGGCTCCAGCAGCACGGCTCCACAGCCATCGCCGAAGATGATGCAGGTGGCGCGGTCCTCGTAGTCGATGATCGAGCTCATCTTGTCGCCTCCCACCACCACCACTTTCTTGTGCTTGCCGCTCTCGATGAACTGGCTCCCGGTGCTCAAGGCATAGAGGAAGCCGCTGCAGGCGGCCATGAGGTCGAAGCCCCAGGCGTTCTTCGCGCCGATCGCATCGCATACGATATTGGCGGTGGCCGGGAACACGCGGTCCGGGGTCACGCTGGCTACGATCATCAGGTCGATCTCCTCCGGTCCGATGCCCCGCTTCTTCAACAGGCCCTTCACCGCTTCGATGGCCATCACGCTCAAGCCCTGGTCCTTGCCCGTGAGGATGCGCCGCTCCTTGATCCCCGTGCGCTCGGTGATCCAGGCATCGCTGGTCTCCACCATGGTCTCCAATACCTGGTTGGTCAGTTTGAACTCGGGCAGGTATCCGTTCACAGCGGTGATGGCGGCGCGGGTCTTCATCAACTGGGGATTAGGCGGGACCAAGGTATTGATGGGAGGGGTAGGAGCCCCGTTCTCCAGGAGGTGGTGTGAAAGGGATGAGTATCGGTGGTTGGTCTCCGGTGGATCTACCGCCGCATCAGCCCGCGCGCGGCATCGGGCGAAGGTGACCTCACATCAACTGACAACGCATCGGAAGAGCGCGCGGCGGTTCACACCAGCGCCTCCCGGATCCGGTCGTTCAGTTTGCTCAGCACCACCTCACGGGTGGCCAGCACCATGCTCTTGATGGCGATGTCGTTGCTGATGCCGTGACCGATGATCACGTTGCCGTTCACGCCGAGCACGGGTAGACCGCCGTAGTTCTCGTAGTTGAAACGGTGCAGGAAGGGGTCGTCCACACCGTGCGCTTCCAGCAGGTCGTGGAAGCCTTCGATCACTTTCAGCACCACGTTGCCGGTGAAGCCATCGCATACCATCACATCGGCCTTGGGGGTGAAGACATCACGACCTTCCACGTTCCCGACGAAGGTGTACTGCGTCTGCTCCTTCATCAGCTCATAGGTGGCCTGGCGCAGGATATCGCCTTTCTTCTCCTCTTCGCCGATGTTGAGGAGGGCCACCTTCGGGGTGGGTACATGGTACACGTGCTCGGCCAGCAAGGAGCCCAGCAGTCCGAACTGTGCCAGTACGTCCGGCTTGCAATCCGCGTTGGCCCCCACGTCGAGCAATACGCCGATCCCGCCACCTTCCTTGGGGACGAGCGTGGGGATACCGGGGCGCAGCACGCCGGTGATCGGCTTCAGGATGAAGATGCTGCCCACGAGCATGGCGCCCGTGTTCCCCGTGCTGGCGAAGGCATCGATCTTACCCGCCTTCGTCAGCTGGAAGCCGAGGCTGATGCTGCTGTTCGGTTTGGCCTGGAAGGCCTTGGTGGGGTTGTCGCTCATGGTGATATCATCCTGGCTGGGGACGATATCGAATGCCGCCGGGTCCGCACCCTCATCAGCCAGCAGTTCACGTATGCGCGCCTCATCGCCGATCAGGACGATGCGCACGTCAGTTGGCAGCTCACGCTGCGCCATGACCGCGCCACGCACGGGCACGGCAGGGCCGTGATCGCTGCCCATGATGTCCAGTCCGATCCTCATCATGCGAGGTCTGGAAGGGAGAGGTTCAGCACAGTGGCTTACTCGGCCGCTTCGCTACCGGACACCACCAACTTGCCGTTGTAGTAGAGGTCTTCCCCCACTTTGTAGGCGCGGTGGCGCAGGTGCGTCTCACCCGTGGCCGGGTCCTTGGTCACCGTGGGGGCCGTGGCCTTGTAAGTGCTGCGGCGGGTGGCCGTACGGGTCTTGGAGAAACGTCGCTTCGGATTTGGCATGGCTCTGCGTGCTTAGGAGCTGCGCTCCTTGTTCTGTAGGTCTTTCAGCACCTCCCACCGTGGGTCGGGGCCGGGTTCTTGGTCCACGACCAGCTTGCTCAGCACCTTCTCCACCTCCGGATCGCACTGCCCGGGGGCATGGACGTGACGGATGGGCAGGGCCAATCGCAGGCACTCGTAGAAATAATGGGTCAGGTTGATGTTGTGGGCCTTGTCGTCCAGGCTCACGAATTCGTCGTCATCGGTAGGGTCGCCGCCCGTGAGGCTGAAGATCTGGCGTTGATCACCCTCGACCGGCTGATCCAGAGGGCCGTCGCAACGGTCGCAATGGACCTTCACGGTACCCTTGGCCGTCATGTCCACCACCAACAGGGAGCTGCTCTTCTCCAGCTTCACGTCCATGGTCACGTGGCCCCCTTGCCACTCCTCTTCGCCCGAAGCGTCGAAGAAGGGCTGCTCCAGCACGAACTGGATATCATGCTCGCCGTCCTTCAGCCCGGTGAACTCAATGGTATGGTCCTTCAGGGGGTCCATAGGGTACTTTCCGACAAACGGACCGCAAATGTAGCTGTTCCGGGCGATCTGGGAGGCGGTGGATCAACGGATCGTCGGGGTGGCCGGATCCGATCCGGGTGGCTGGGGACCTACCCCTCCTTCCGTTCCTTCTCCCGCTTCTGCGGCTGCAGCGGGTTGACCCCGATGGTCTTGTACACCTCCCGGTTGTGGTGGATGTCCACAGCCATCCATACCGCCGCGCGGAAACTGCCCTCATTGGCCACTCCCTGCCCGGCGATGTCCAGACCGGTGCCATGGTCCGGGCTGGTGCGCACAATGGGCAGCCCGGCCGTGAAGTTGACCCCATGGCCGAAGCTGAGCGCCTTGAAGGGGGCCAGGCCCTGGTCGTGGTACATGGCCAGCACCCCGTCGAAGTGCTTGTAGCTGCCGTTGCCGAAGAAACCATCGGCGGCGTAGGGGCCCATGGCGGTGATGCCTTCGTCATTCAGGCGGCGCACGGCCGGGGCGATGCGCTCCTTGTCCTCACTGCCGAGGGCACCGCCATCCCCCGCGTGCGGGTTGAGGCCCAGGATGGCGATGCGTGGTGATACGATGCCGAAGTCGCGCAACAGGCTCTGGTGCAGCAGCCGTGCCTTCGCGATGATCCTGTCCGTGGTGATCGCGTTCGCCACGTCCTTGATCGGGATGTGGCCGGTGACCGTGCCCACACGCAGGCCGTCTCCCACCAGCAGCATCAGCACTTCACCATCGCCGCCTGCCAAATGTTGCAGGTATTCGGTGTGGCCGGGGTAGGCGAAACCCGCCTGCTGCATGGCGTGCTTGTCGATCGGGGCCGTTACGAGCACATCGATCTTGGCACTGGCGAGGTCCTGTGCGGCGGCCTCCAGGCTCTTGATGGCGTAGGTGGCAAGCTGGCCGGAGGGTTTCCCGAACTCGACGGCCACGTCCTCCTCCCACACGTTCACGACGTTGAACTTGCGGGGCACGGCGTCGCGCGCGTCGTTCACCCGTTGGAACTGCACGTCATCCAGCTTCAGGGCCTTGCGATGATGGCTCACCGCGTGGGCGTTGGCGTACAGGATGGGCGTGATGTCCGCGTGCATGCGGCTGTCCTCGAAGCACTTCAACACCACTTCGATGCCGATGCCGTTGAGGTCGCCACAGGTGATGCCGATGCGGTGGGGGTTGCGTTGATCGCTCATGGGATAAGGCGGGCGCGAGGTCTCGCGCGCCTAACGCGCTGCCGCGCGCTGCTTGATGAATTGGTAGAAGAGCCGCACGCCCACGCCGGTGCCGCCTTTCGGGCGGTAGCCGTCCTTCCGGCTGAGGAAGGCGGGTCCGGCGATGTCCAGGTGGATGTACGGATGGGTGGTGAAGCGCGCCAGGAACTTTCCGGCGGTCTGTGCCCCGGCCAGGTCGCTGCCGAGGTTCTTGATGTCGGCGATGTCGCTCTTGATCTCGTCGTCATACTCCTCCCAGAAGGGCAGCCGGGCCGTACGCTCGAAGACGGCATCCCCGGCGGCTTCCAACCGGCTGAAGACAGCGTCGTCAGCTGTGCCCATCACGACCGTGCCATAGGTTCCAATGGCCCGCATGGCGGCTCCTGTGAGCGTGGCTATGCTCATCACCAGCTCGGGCTTGTAGCGTTCGCCGTAGCTCAGGGCGTCGGCCAGGATCAGCCGGCCTTCGGCATCGGTGTTCATCACCTCCACCGTCAGGCCGCTGTGCATGCGGATGACATCGCCCGGGGCATAGGCATTGCCGCCGGGCCGGTTGTCAGTGGCGGGTACGAGGCCGATCACATGCACGGGCAGTTCCTGCTTGGCCACCAGCGCGATCGCACAAGCCACCGCGGCGGCACCGGCCATGTCGCACTTCATCTGGTCCATGCTGTTGGGCGTAGGCTTCAAGCTCAGACCGCCGGTGTCGTAGACCACGCCCTTGCCCACCAGCACGATCGGCTTCTTGTTCACCGTGTTCTTCGGCTTCCACTCCAGCACGCTGAAGGTGGGCGGGTCGAGGCTGCCCTTGTTCACGGCCAGCAGTCCGCCCATGCCGAGGGCTTCGATCCGCGCCTTCTCCATCACTTCCACCTTGAAGCCGGAGCTCTTGGCCAATGTGCGGATCTCGGCACCAAGCTGCACCGCGTTGAGGAAGCTCACCGGTTCGTTCACCAGGTCACGTGCGGTGCACGTGGCATCCACGATGTCCTCCAGCTCTTCCACGGCCTTGGTGCTCACCTCCTTGGCCACGATGGATAGCTTCTCCACAGTGGGAGCACCTTTCTCGTCGTTCTTGTACTTGCGGAAGGCATAGTTACCCAGAGCAACGCCCTCGGCAAGTGCCAGGGTGAGGTCCGCGTCGTCCTGTGCGCTGATGAGCTGAGCCTCCGTTCGCCTCGCTGCATTGAGATGGGCCACCATCGCATCGCCCGCGCGGCGCGCTTTCTCCAGCTGTCGAGACCGGCCTGCTTCCTGGACCAGATGTACCAGGACAAGACGGCCGCTCACGTCGCAAACGGCCAACTGAGGGTCGGAACCGAGCTGTTCGATCAGGTACTGCCGGTCGCCGCGTTCGAGGTCGAGTGCGCGCAGCTGGCCAACGTCGCTGAGGATCACGAGGGTATCCCGTGCCGCCGCGGGTCGTGTGCTCTTGGAAAGGGTGATCATCGCACTTCAGGAATGGGTGGGCCGAAGATAGCCGTCCACGGGTAGCTGTTCCGTTAGGTCTGATCAGCTCCCTGCGGGACGGGGAACGCACACAATGGTGCATCGAACGGAGGCGTTGAGCGGTGGTGGAATGCCGTACTTTGTACGGTCAACGGATGCGCGTTCTTCGTACACTCCTCGTTCTGGTCGTTCTCAGCTCGGCGATGGTGGCCAATGCCACGCATAACCGGGCGGGGGAGATCATCGTGTGCCACCTCGGGGGCTTGCTCTACGAGATCAAGGTCATCACGCACACCAAGCTCAGCGCTCCGGCCGATCGACCCGAACTGGAGATCAACTTCGGCGACTCGCCGATATGGGACACCATCGCCCGGACCAACATCCAGGACTTCCCGGCACAGGACCTGAGGCGGAGCGAGTACCTGACCACCCACCTGTACGCCGGTCCTGGTGACTTCCAGATCATGATCGATGACCAGAACCGCAACGGTGGGGTCATCAACGTGCCGAACTCGATCGCGCAGTCGTTCAGTGTGCAGACCTTGTTGCGCATCTCCCCGTTGACCGGGAGCAACTGCTCCCCGCGCTTCCTCAACTCGCCCATCCAGGACGCCTGCCTCAACCAGCCCTGGGTTCACAACCCCGCCGCTTATGATCCGGATGGAGACAGTCTTTCCTTTGAAGTAACCGCCTGTCTCGGGCGCTTCGGCCTGCCCATTGCAGGTTACACGTTCCCGGGTCCCAACTACGGCATCGATCCGGTCACGGGGACCATCACCTGGAACGCACCCTCGCTGGCGGGGGAATACAACATCGCCTTCGTCGTGCATGAATGGCGTCTGGTGAACGGGGTCTGGCGCGAGCTTGGTTATGTGATACGCGACATGCAGATCACCGTGGTTCCCTGCAACAATCAACCACCGGTGATCAGTGCGCAGAACGATACCTGTGTGGTGGCCGGGACCTTGTTGAACTTCACCGTGCAGGCCTCAGACCCCAATTCCTCCCAGGCGGTCACTTTGGAAGCGCTCGGCCAGCCTTTCACCCTGGCCAGTTCCCCGGCCAGCTTCATCGAACCCTCCCCCGGGAACCCGGTGAACGGCATTTTCAACTGGAGCACCAACTGCTCCCATGTGCGGTCACAGCCATACATGCTCGTGTTCAACGCCACGGACAACTGGCAGCCGGTGCAACTGCAGGCCTATGAGACCATGATGGTGAAAGTGGTGGGACCGGCACCGGAGAACCCATCGGCCACGCCGGTGGGGAATACGATCGAACTGCAGTGGGATGCCAGTGTGTGCAGCAATGTGGTGAGCTATCGGATCTATCGGAGGAGTGGTTCCTATGGCTTCGTCCCGGATCATTGTGAACTGGGTGTTCCGGCCTACACCGGCTACACCCTGATCGGCACGAACACCGGTCTGGACAACACGAGCTACGTGGATGATGGCGGCCTGGTGATCGGGAACGAGTATTGTTACATGGTGGTCGCCGTCTTCCCGGATGGTGCGCAGAGCTATGCGAGTGTGGAGTTCTGCGCCCTGCTGGACCGGCAGGTGCCCGTGATCACGAAGGTGAGCGTTGGGGTGACGGATGTGGCCGCGGGTGTCGACACCTTGGCGTGGAGCAATGCCTACGACCTCGACACGGTCGCACGTCCCGGCCCCTACCGCTTCAACCTGTACCGTGGTGCGGGTCTCACGAACGCTTCGGAACTGATCTGGACGAGTCCGGCGCACCCATTCCTGGCGCATCCGGACACGAACCTCACCGTGACCGGTCTCGACACGGAGACCCAGGCCAATGTATATCGTGTGGAACTGATCGGTCGTGCGGACCAGGCCGTGCCGGACGTGATCGGCAGCAGCAGTCCGGCCTCGTCGGTCTTCATCAGTACCGAACCCGATGATGAACAGCTCACGATCTCGTGGAACTTGAACGTGCCTTGGACCAACAGCTCCTTCGAGGTTTTCCGTGACATCGGTGGTACCTGGACCGCTGTCGGCACCAGTACGACGACCAGCTTCGTGGACACCGGCCTGGTGAACGGGCAGGAGTACTGCTATCTGGTCATCAGTACCGGGGCGTATAGTGATGCGTCCATCGTTTCGCCCCTGCTTAACTGGAGTCAGGAGGTCTGTGGCACCCCCGTGGACAGGACGCCGCCCTGTGCTCCCGCGGTGGTGATCGACAATGATTGCGAGCGACCGCTCAACACGCTGAGTTGGAACAACCCGAACGAGAGCTGTGCGGATGATACCGAGGGGTACCGCATCTATTTCACCGATAGCATCAGTGGCGCCTTCCAATTGATCGCCACGATCAGTGGTGCGGAGAACACCACCTATGAGCATGTGAACGGCAGTTCAGTGGCCGGCTGTTACCAGGTGACCGCCTTGGATACCATGGGGAATGAGAGCGCCTTCGTGGATGCCGTTTGCGGGGACAACTGTCCCGAGTACAGCCTGCCCAACATCTTCACGCCGAACGACGATGGGACGAACGACCTTTTTGGTCCTTTCCCTTACCGCGGTGTGGAGCGCATCGATCTGCAGGTGTTCAACCGATGGGGCAAGGTGGTCTTCTCGACGACCGAACCGGATATCGACTGGAAGGGGACCTACCTGGACACGAACGATCCGTTGCCGGATGGTGTGTATTACTACCTCTGTCTGGTCACCTTCACCCGCCTCGCTGGTGAAGAGCTGGTCGAACTGAAGGGCTACGTGCACATCCAAGGCAGTGGTGTGCGAGGCAACGTCAACTGATGTTCACCGGGATCATTGAAGCATTAGGAAAGGTGGTGGCCGTGCGGGACGAGGGCTCGAACAGGATCTTCACCATCCGTGCCGCCATGACGCCCGAGTTGAAGGTGGACCAGAGCGTCGCTCATGAAGGGGTGTGCCTCACGGTGGTGGCCATCACCGAAGACCGCTATGAAGTGGCAGCCGTGAAGGAAACGCTCGATCGGACGAACCTGGGTGGCTGGGGGGACGGTTCCGTTGTGAACCTCGAACGCTGTCTCCGGCTCGGGGACCGGTTGGACGGACACATGGTGCAGGGCCATGTGGATGGGACGGTGCGCTGCCTCGCAGTGAACGACCTGAACGGTTCGTGGACCTTCACCTTCGAACTGCCAGAGGAACGCGAATTGCTCGTGGAGAAGGGCAGTGTCTGTCTGAACGGCGTGAGCCTGACCATCGCTTCGTTGACCGACAAGGGATTCAGTGTGGCGATCATCCCCTACACCTTCGAGCACACCACGTTCCACCTGTTGAAGGCGGGTGATCGGGTGAACGTGGAGTTCGACGTGCTCGGGAAGTACGTCCGGCGCATGCTCGCGCGCTGATCACCACTTCTGGAAGGGAATGCTCATCGTCCGCTCGGACACCCGCATACGGGCGACGTAGTGCCCACGGGCTAGGGACGGAACCCTCAGCGCAATGCGTTGGTCGTTGATGAGGATGGATCCTCGTTGCTGGATCCGACCGGCCACATCGATGATGTCCAAATCCACCACGCCGGAATACCGCGTACCGAAGTAGATGGTGAGGTCCTCTTCGACCGGCGATGGATAAAGCACGGGCTGTTCCATTGTGAAGGCCGCAGCGGGCACATGGAGCACCAGGTTCTGGCCACTCAGGATCCAAAGCCCGGGATCGAGCAGGACGCTGTCGGGTTCGAAGGAGGTATGCACCGTGAACTCCTGGCCGCTGAACGCATGCTCCAGCACCACCGTGGTGTCCTGTTCGCCGTTCGTGATCCTCACTGGTACCGGCATCGAGTAGAAGCTGACGCTGGGATGCGAAGTGGTCTGCTCCAGTCGGACCGTGAGCGTGTTGTTCCCGGTCAGTCCCCAGGCAAGGACATAGGTCGGATACCCCTCACCGTCGTACCAGTTGGCCATGAAAGTGGTCAGGTCCAGACCACTGGTGCCTTCGAGGTGTGCGATCAGGTCTTCCGTGTAGGCCGATGAATGGCGGATGGCGGGATCGTTGAGGTAATTCCTTATCCCATCGAAGAAGGCTTCATCGCCGCATACCCAGCGCAGCATATGGACGAGGTAGGCGCCCTTCGCGTAGGTCAACCGACTGCTGAAGAGCCGGCCTATCGTCAGGGTGTCCTGGACCCGCACGCTGCCATCCGGCTCAGCAATGATGAGATCGCGCCAGGCACGCCTGAAAGGCAGCCAGTACTGTGGCGCCAGGTGTTCATAGCACAGGCCGCTGAGGTAGGTGGCGAAGCCCTCGTTCAACCAGAGGTCCTCCCAGCTGGCACAGGTCACCATGTCGCCGAACCACTGATGTGCCAGTTCGTGCGCGATCAGCTCGTAGTTGAAGTTACCGACGAAGCTCATGGTCTGGTGCTCCATCCCACCTCCCCAACCGAATTGTGCATGCCCGTACTTCTCATCCGCAAAGGGATACTCGCCGAACAGCTGGCTGTACAACTGCATCTGTGCGATCGCATCAGGACCGCCCGCCTGCGCATCCGCAAGGTTCTCAGGGAACACGTAGTTGAGCATCTCCACCGTGGTGCTCCCCAAGGGAACGGACAGGTTGAAGGCCGCGTAATCCGTTGCCGCGAAGGCGATCAGGTAATAGTTGATCGGATGGCGATGGCGCCAGTGGTGACGGACCGTCCCATCACCCAGGGTGGTCTCCGCCACGAGGGTTCCATTGCCCGCGACCCGTTGCCCCTCCGGGACCGTCACCAACAGGTCCAACGAGTCGGCCTTGTCGTTGAGGTCTTGTTTGCAAGGCCACCAGTCCAGCGCGCCGTAAGGTTCGGACAAGGTCCAGATGATCGGAGTCCCCCCGTGGGTGGTCTGGACGAAGGAGCCGAAACCCGAGGTACCGGGTTCGCCACCGTAATGCACGGTGAGTGAATCAAGGGTATTCTCCGCGATCACTTCAGGGAGATGGATGATCAGGTGATCGTCCATGTGTTCGAAGGTGAGGGATTGTCCATGTTGTTCCACCCCGGAGACGGTCAGCGGATCGGCCAGGTCCAGGACGATGCTGTCCAATTCGACCAGCGCAAGGAAGTAATGGGTCACATGGCCTTCGATCACGCGCACAGCCGGGTCCACGGCAAGTTCCAGTCGGTGGTAGCGCATGTCGTAACCACGCGATGGTCCGGCGTTGATCGACTTGGGGATCCCGTGGTGGCCGATGGATTCACTCCGCGCGATCCCGTGCAGCTCGGCCTTCTCGAGCAAGGATTGGCCAACCAGCGGGGTGGCCGCACACGCGACGATCAACGGAAGCCAGCGGCGCATTCCATGAAGATACTCCATCGGAGTGCCGGTACGGGCGGTCTATCGGATCTTCTCGCAGATCGCCTGGACGGCCTCGCCCTTGCCCATGGTGTAGAAATGCACGCAGGGAACCTCCTTCGACATGAGCTCCCTGGCCTGCTCGATGCTCCATTCGACGCCGAGCTCCTTCACCTGTGCATCGGTCCTGCACTTGACCAGTTCAGCTGCGAGCGGCTGTGGGAGGTCGATGGAGAAGGTCTTTGGGATGAAGGCGATGTGCTTCATGGTGGTCAGGGGCTTCAACCCGGGGATGATCGGCACGTTGATCCCTTCGGCCCGGCAGAGCTCCACGAAGCGGAAATACTTGGCGTTGTCGTAGAACATCTGCGTGACCAGGTATTCCGCCCCCGCATCCACTTTCTGCTTTAGGTAGGCGATATCCACGGCCAGGTTGAGGGCTTCGGCATGCTTCTCCGGGTAGCAGGCCGCGCCGATGCACAGGTCGGTGGGTGCCGCCTCCTGCTCCTCATCATGCAGGTACTTGCCTTTGTTCAGCCCGGCGATCTGGCGGATGAGGTCCGTGGCGTGGGCATGGCCGTCGCGCTCGGGAATGAAGGCGGGCTCGCTCTTGATCGCGTCACCCCGCAGGGCCAGTACGTTGTCGATGCCGAGGAAGTTCAGTTCGATCAGCGCGTCCTCCGTGTCCTCTTTCGTGAAGCCGCCGCAGATCAGGTGGGGTACCGTATCGATGTTGTACTTCGCCTTGATCATGGCACAGATGCCCACGGTCCCAGGGCGCTTGCGGATACGCACCTTCTGGAGCAGGCCCTGTCCGCGCTCCTTGTAGAGGACCTCCTCCCGGTGATAGGTCACGTTGATGAAGCTCGGTCTGAACTCGAGCAGGGGGTCGATCCCTTCGTAGATGGAGTTGATGTCCTTGCCCTTCAAAGGAGGCAGGATCTCGAAGGAGAGCAAGGGCTTCTTCGCCTTTCGCAGGTGTTCAATGACCTTCATCGGTGGCCGGTGTGGCGCGTTCCATGAGGAGCGGGACGCGAGGTGGCGAAAGTAGAAAGGCTTCGCCCAAGCGAAGCCTTTCCATGTAAGGTCGGGTCGTGATCAGCGCAGGATGGTCACATGCCCCGTGTACTCCTTGCCGTCGCGGATCGTGGTGAACACATAGTAATACGTGCCGTCCGGAAGGTCGTTCGCGCGCCAGCCATTGCGGTAGTTCTTGGCCTCGTAAACCTCCTGACCCCAGCGGTTGAACACCTGCAGGGTGTTCTCGTAGAACTGACCGTTCTCGATCTCGAAGTACTCGTTGTTGCCGTCACCGTTAGGCGTGAACACGTTGGGGATGATGATGGCTTCAGGAAGGATCACGAACGTGGAGGAAATGGTGCTGGTGCAACCATCGGCCGTGGTCACGGTCAGGGTCACGGGATATTCCCCAGGATCCACGTACGTGATGCTCGGCGTTGGGCTCGTGCTCGTGGCACCGGCCAGACCAAGGCTCCAGTCCCAGCTTACGATCGGGGAACCGTTCCCCTGGGAAAGGTCCGTGAAGTCGACGGTGGTGCCGATGCCTTGGGGCGATACCGGGTCGGTGCTGTAGGCGGCCTGCGGATCGCTTCCCACCACGACCACGAACTGTTGCGATACACCCGAACAACCAGCGGCATTGGTAACGGTCACCGAATAGGTGCCCGTACCCACCGAGATCGTCGGCGTGCTACTTCCGTTGGACCAGGTATAGCTCGAATAGGGCTCCAGGGTGCTCAGGACCGCCTGGGCACCACCACAACTGAACCCAGGGCCGTCGATCACGGGTTGCGGGCTGGGTTGAGCGGTTACGGTGAAGGGTTCCGATTCAAGGGAGCAGTCACCATTCGCCACCGTCACCGTATACGTACCCTCACCGCCGGTAATGTTCTGGCCGACGGACCCGTTGCTCCAGGTGTAGGAGCCGAATCCTGCCGGCGCGTTCAGGTAGGCGATCGAACCATCGCAGATCGTGTTGTTGCCGGTGATGTTGATCGGGCCGTTGATGCCGGGATTCACAACAATGGTCATGCTCGTATCCCAGGAACAACCGAAGTTGTCGATCACCGTGAACACATAATCGAAGGTGCCCTCCTGGGTGGGAGTTGCTGTGGCCAGGAGCGGCTGCTGCGGGTTGCCCGTAACACCATTGCCCGTCCAATAGGCCGAATCCGGATCATTCACGCCCAATACAGGGGTGATGTCAACGATATCAGGATACAGACTCGGATCGAATGCCACGCTCCAGGCGCAGATGAAGCCATCGTCCGCCCCGAGGTGATCCACCGCAGTGAAGGTCCAGGTGCCGTTGAGCGGACAGCCGACCAGCTGATCCAAGGGTTGCTCACTGGTGTAATCGCCCGGGATCAGCACATTGCCACCACCGGGGTTCACCGTGGCCGGTTGGGTGTTCGTGCCAGCGGATTCACTGAACGTTCCGTTCGGTGCATCCAGGGTCCAGCAATAGTCCAGGCAAGTCCCTGCGACCGGTGGCACTTCTTCCGTATCCAGCGCATCGCCAACGAACGTGCCACCCCCCGAGCCCGGACCAGCGTAGTCCACCATGAAGACGCTCTGGCCGTTCGGGCAGTACAGGATCAGGTCAAGGTCACCCATGTAGGAGTGCTCCATACTTACGCAGATGGATGCCAGTTGGTCCACGCTTTCCAACGTGGCGCCCGGAGCGAAGGCATTGAACGTGACCTCCGATGTGAACGGCTGGAGCAATTCATCAGGCAGGTACACCGGCCCGCCCAGATCCACCACGGGAACACCGGACCAGGTGGTGGCTTCCACGCCCTCCCCACTGAGAGGTACCGATTCACCCAGGCAGATCTCCACGGTATCAAGCACCACCGCACTGAAGTCCGGCGCGGTGCCGACAAGCACCTGGAGGTCGATCGGGTTCGTGCTCTGACAGGCCTCTGTGGAGTTATCCGTGAGCACCAACCGGACCGTGTACGCACCCGGGGCGGTGTACGCATGTGTGATCACGGCCCCGCTTGATACCTCCTCCGTTCCGTCGGCGAAGATCCACCGGTACTCCGCAATGCTCGTACCAGCGCTCGATGTGGAGGCGGAGGCATCGAAGGTGATCACCTCCTCCATGCATACCATCGCTGGCGAGTCCATCCCCATGGTGGCGGAAGCGATCGGTGGCTCGCATGGTGTGAAACAGCTGATCAGGGCGCCGAAATTCCCGGTGCCGGACTCGTTGCTGGTGAAGACGAGCGTGAGGCAGCCCCCTCCGTTCACCGTGTTCTGAACGTTGGCGAAGCTCGCGGATACGATGCTGGGAGGGTTCTCGCCGGTAAAGGTCGCTATGAGGGGAGGGTCGGGATTCACCCCATCCAGCAGCCCATCATAGATCTCCAGTTGATCACCACCAGCCACGTTGAACGCGACCCATTCCAGGGAAACAGCCGGCCCGCCAGAACCATCCGAGCAGATGTACATGGTGTAGTTCTCATCGTTGCCGTACCCAACGGCACTTTCGCCCCCGGAGTCCAGCAGGGTTCCGGAACAGGCGGCCACGAAGCCATCAGCGATGGTATAGAACTGGGCCTGTGCGGTTTGGATGGCAAATGCGGCGATGACCGCCATTGCAAGGGTCCTCATGGTCTTCAAAGGATGTTCTTGGAACCGGCGTTCGGCCGGTCTCCTGTTCTCGTTCCGAAGGGCGTCAAACATACGGTTATTAGGCATTTCCGGGATGCATCAATTGATGCGGTTACGGTTGAGCCACACGACCTTGCCTTCGGTCGTGGTGCGTCCATCCGGGGTCCGGGCCTCCACGGCCACCATGTACATGCCGTCCTCGCATCCGTCCCCGTTCCAAGGTTCGGCACTATTCGTTGTGAAGACCAGGGCATTGCTCTTCATCGAGTACACCCGGAGAAGGATGGTCGCGTAGCCTTCACCGTCAACGCTATACGTGTCATTGATACCGTCACCGTTCGGAGTGAAGGTGTTGGGCATGAACAGTTTGGGCATCGGGCTGGCCTCGGGTTGAACGGTCCGGGCCTCGGATCCGGACTCTGGTCGGGTCGCGGTCGCTTCCGGAGTGGCCGTTCCCACCAGACCAGGTTCCGGGCTGGCGGTGATCGGCTGCTGCTTGACCTGTTCTTCCAGGTCCGTGATGATGGCTGACACCACCGTGGTGCCTTTTTCCGGGGTACGGTCCCCCGCAGGTAAGGACGTGTCGCGCCCTAGGTCGGGTGTTCCCGTGGGCATCTCGACAGGCAGGGTCGTGCTGTGCTCAGGGGTCTCCCGTTCCGGGTTCCTCGTCCTCGGTGCCACAGTGGCCATCGCCTTGGTCGGAACTGCCTTCACTGCTTCGGTTCGCGGCGCCACGATGGAGGCTTCGGGAACCACCGGTACCGCTGCGGGCAGGGTGATCTCTTGTGCCGGCTTCGCCCGTTCGGTGGCAACCTGGGCAGGCTCTTCGGCACCACCACTGAAGACCACGGCGGCGGTGAGGGCGACGGCGGCCACCCCTGCGGTGACCATTGCCCAAGTACCCAATGATGTCCCTGCGGCAACGGGGTGTCCGAGTTGGCTGCTGATCCCGCTCCACACGGAGGGGTCCACGTTCAATTCGTGCCCGTTGAAGCGGTCCTTGAACAGT
Organism: Bacteroidota bacterium; assembly: GCA_029573495.1. GTDB lineage: Bacteria > Bacteroidota > Bacteroidia > Flavobacteriales_F > PHOS-HE28 > PHOS-HE28. The sequence continues at coordinate 57,626 of JAKQEI010000094.1, forward strand.
TGGTTCACACCATCTGCGGCGGGTGCGGCCGCCAGTTGCTGCTCGATGCTGGTCCATACACCCGGGTCCACCGGGGCCTCGTGGCTCCGGAAGCGCTGCTGAAAGAGGGTGTTCATGCTATCCTTCATGTACATGTCCGTAATGGGCCACCACCTCCTTGGGCAGCAATTTGCGCAGGTAGGCCCGCGCCTTCATGAACTGTGATTTCGAGGTGTTCTCGCTGATACCCAGCCTATCGGCGATGTCCTTGTGCGCATAGCCTTCGATCGCGAAGAGGTTGAATACCGTCCGATAGCCGGTAGGCAGGGCCTGGATCAGTGCCATCAGCTCATCGGTGGTCATTCCGGACAGGATATGCTCATCCTCGCTGTGCAGATGTTCGGCCTCGGTCAGGTCCAAGCTCTGGTCATAGGGCTTGTTCCGGCGGATATGGTCCAACGCGGTATTCACCATGGTACGCGCGATCCAGCCGCCCAATGGGCCATCCCCGCGGTAGTGGTCCATCTTCTGGAACACCTTCACGAAGCCGTCCTGCAGGATGTCCTGGGCTTGGTCGCGGTTATTGGCGTAGCGCATGCAGATGCTCATCATCTTCCTGGCGTATTGCTGGTACAAGGCCTTCTGTGCCACGGGGTCCCGTTTCACACAGCCTTCCACCAACCGTTCATCCGTCATGGTCATCCGTTCCAATGATGCGATCCGCAGGGAGGAGGTTGCCTGAGCCCTTAACCGCCCGGCCTTTTCAAAGGTACGGTGGTCCTGCGCCGGGGGGCGGATACTGGTTACCTTCGCAGCCTTTTTCGGCCCTGCCCGGCAATCCCATGGACCATATCCGCAACTTCTGCATCATCGCCCACATCGACCACGGTAAGAGCACCCTGGCCGACCGCCTGTTGCAGATGACGGGCACCATCGCTGACCGGGACATGCAGAACCAGGCGCTGGACGACATGGACCTGGAACGGGAGCGGGGGATCACCATCAAGAGCAAGGCCATCCAGATGGACTACACGCTCGATGGGAAGAAGTACCTGCTGAACCTGATCGACACCCCGGGCCACGTGGACTTCAGCTACGAGGTGAGCCGCTCCATCGCCGCTTGTGAGGGTGCCTTGCTGATCGTGGACGCCACCCAAGGGATCCAAGCCCAGACCATCAGCAACCTCTATCTGGCCCTGGAGCATGATCTGGAGATCATCCCCATCCTCAACAAGATGGACCTCCCTTCGGCGAACCCCGAAGAGGTGAAGGACCAGATCGTGGACCTACTGGGGTGCAAGCGGGAGGAGATCATGACCGCCAGTGGAAAGACCGGCCTGGGTGTGGACAAGGTGCTGGAGGAGATCGTGCATCGCATCCCTGCACCGAAAGGGGATCCGAACGCACCGTTGCAAGCTCTCATCTTCGACAGCGTATTCAACAGCTTCCGTGGCATCATCGCGTATTTCCGGGTGCTGAACGGCACCATCAAGAAGGGCGATCGCGTGAAGTTCTTCAACACCGGCGTGGCCTACGATGCCGACGAGATCGGCGTGTTGAAGATGGACCTGAAGCCGCAGCCGCGGTTGAGCGCCGGTGATGTGGGCTATATCATCAGCGGCATCAAGACCGCCAGCGAGGTGAAGGTGGGTGACACCATCACCCAGGTGGATCGTCCGTGTGCAGAAGCGATCAAAGGCTTCGAGGATGTGAAGCCCATGGTGTGGGCGGGCATCTTCCCGGTGGATACCGACGAGTACGAGGAACTGCGGGACGCCATGGAGAAGCTCAAGTTGAATGACGCAAGCCTGACCTGGACACCTGAGGCGAGCGCTGCCCTGGGCTTCGGCTTTCGCTGCGGTTTCCTAGGCCTGCTGCACATGGAGATCATCCAGGAGCGGCTGGAGCGCGAGTTCAACATGACGGTGATCACCACCGTGCCCAACGTGGGCTATCAAGTGACCACGACCAAGGGTGAGAAGATCGATGTGCACAATCCGAGCGAGCTGCCCGAGGTGGTGCATATCGAGAGCATCGAGGAGCCCTACATCAAGGCGCAGATCATTACGAAGGCGGAGTACATCGGGGCGATCATGACGCTCTGCATCGAGAAGCGCGGCATCCTCATCGGGCAGAACTACCTCACCACCGACCGCGTGGAGCTCACCTTCGAGCTTCCTCTCGGTGAGGTGGTGTTCGACTTCTTCGACAAGTTGAAGAGCATCAGCCGCGGATACGCAAGCTTCGATTATCACCCGGTGGGCAGCAAGGAGAGCGATCTGATCAAACTGGACATCCTGCTGAACGGCGAGAAGGTGGACGCGCTGAGCGCCCTCATCCACCGTGACCATGCGCATGAACTGGGCAAGAAGATGTGCAGCAAACTGAAGGAGCTGCTTCCGCGCCAGCAGTTCGACATCCCCATCCAGGCCGCCATCGGTGCCAAGATCGTGGCGCGCGAAACGGTGAAGGCCCTGCGCAAGGATGTCACGGCGAAGTGCTACGGTGGCGACATCAGCCGGAAGCGGAAGCTCCTCGAGAAGCAGAAGGAGGGAAAGAAGCGGATGAGGCAGGTGGGCAGTGTGGAGATCCCGCAGCAGGCCTTCCTCGCGGTGTTGAAGCTGGATTGATCAAGGTTGTGCACCACGTGCGAGCCAATTGACCCGTATTGAGGACGCATGATGCGACGCTCGCTCCTTGCGGTGTTCTTCCTCTCCGGGTTCGCCGCCTTGCTGTACCAGGTCGCGTGGCAGCGCATGCTCGTGTTCTACACCAGCTCGGACACGGTGAGCATCAGCTTGATCGTCACCGCTTTCATGTGCGGCCTGGGTCTCGGATACCTCTGCGGTGGTCACCTGGCCGACAGGCAGGGTCACCGGCGCAACCTTCTCACGTTCGTGATAGCGGAGACGGGTATCCTGCTCTTCGCCGTTTCCAGCAAGTTCGTCCTGTACGACCTCCTCTACCATCATGGCCCGCAGCCGGAGGACTCCCAGGCCGTGCTCTATGCCATGGTATTCGTGGTGTTGCTGCTCCCGACCTTCCTGATGGGACTCTCGCTTCCGTTGCTGGCCAAGGGGGCCATTATGGCGGATATGAAGGACCAAGGTCGCTTCATCGGTCGGTTGTACTTCACGAACACATTGGGCGCCGCGGTCGGAGCATTGGTCACCGGTGTGGTGTTGGTGCGCATCATGGGCTACCAGCACGTCCTGTGGGTGGGCGTGGCCATGAACGCGGTTTGTGTGCTTGCCACGCTTCTCATGGTAAGCGGATCATCCGAAGGTGCCGTGGATGTCGGCAAGCCCAGGCCAGCAGCGGAGCCACTCCCATGGAACATCTCCATGAAGGTGTGGGGGATCCAGTATGCCTTGTCGGGGTTTGCGGCGCTTTCCCTGGAGTTGATCTGGTTCCGCGTATTGGAAACGCTCATCAAGTCCGTTTCGCTCACCTTTTCCATCCTTCTCGCGATCTATCTGGGCTCGCTGGCCATGGGCTCGCTGGCCGGTGAGCGATGGGCTGCACGCATGGATCGGGCCCGGCGAGGATCCCTGTTCCTGGGCGTTCAGGCTGTTCTTTATGCCTACGTCGGGGCTTCGTTTCTACTTCTTCTTTGGGCCGTGGGTTCGTTGGATGCGCTGGCATTCCTGAAGACCTACTTCAGGAGCTACGAACCGGACCTCACTCCCGGCATCATCATCCCTACGTACGGGTTGATCCCGCTATTCCTGATGTTCATACCCACCTTCATCATGGGCGTGAGCTTCTCCACCTCCCAGCTCATCATCCAGGACGACCCGGCCTTCGTCGGTCGCAGACTGGGCTGGCTGCAGTTCATCAACATCGCGGGTTCGGCACTAGGCGCATGGTGGGTGACGTGGGTGGGCTTCGAGTTCCTGGGAACGGCCACCCTGATCAGGATCCTCACACTGCTCGCCATCATCTATCTGCTGGTAGCGTGGCAACGTGGGCACCTGGGACCGGTCGTTCTTGCCGCAGGTGCCGGTTCGGTCCTGCTGGTGGCTGTGCTGTTTCCTGGCAACACGGACTTCTGGCGCCGGATGAGCGGCATGGATGACCCGGCGACCTTCTTCCATGACGAGAACGCTTCCGGCCTTTCCGTGATCAAGCGCTACGAAAGGCACGGCTCCATGGCTGGGCTGGTCTTCTCGAACGGACTCGGCCAGAGCGTGATACCGTACAAGCTGGATGCGGTTCACACCAAGTTGGGTGCCCTGCCCGTCCTGCTCCATCCCTCCCCGGAACGGGTGGCGGTCATCGGACTCGGCTCGTCCGGCACCTTGCACGGTACGGCAGCGCGCTTGGAGACCAGGGAGCTGGTGTGCTTCGAGATCATGAGCAATCAGGCGGAGGTATTGATGAAGTACGCAGAGAAGGTGGAGGATCGCTCGATCATGTCCACGATGAACGACCCGCGCCTGTCCCTGGTGTTACATGATGGTCGCTATCGATTGACCACCGACACGACCCGGTATGATGTGATCGAGGCGGATGCGCTTCGACCGAACTCGGCCTTCTCGGGGAACATCTACTCCAAGGAGTATTACCAGCTGCTGCTCTCACGCCTCCGGCCAGGGGGATTCGCTGCCACCTGGTGTCCGACTCCGCGGGTCGCACGCACGGCCGCCGAGGTCTTTCCATATGCCGTGCTCATCGACGACCTGCTCATGATCGGGAGCAACTCCCCTTTGGAACTGGACCTCGAAAGGACCATGCGGACGCTTGCAACTGCACATGTCCAGCACCATTTCAAGAGCGCTGGGATCGATATCGACACGCTGGTGGTACCTGCATTGAGGAAGATCAAGGATATCGACGAGTTCGGGAGTGAGGGTGGCGCCGATATCAACACGGACCTGTTCCCGCGGGATGAGTTCGTGCTGCCATACACATGGTCCATGTTGCGCGGAAAATTGCTCGGGCAGGACGAGCACTGAGAACCGACGTTCCGTTGCGCGCTTTCCAGCACGACCGGCCTCAGTGAACGGTTCTTTCTTCCGTTCGGGGGGGGCGTCAGAAGGACCCGGATGGGTGCGGACATCCCCGGGAACGTGCTTCCCCTGGAAGACTTGCCGATATTGGTCGAGCGCGTTCCGGAAGAGCGATCACGGTAGTTGTTCCTGTCGCGTATTCGTAGGCACCGAACCCCCGATGCCGTATAGGATCAGGTCCCGATCGTTGTTCGCGCCACTGTACTTCACCGAGCCATCACAGTTCAGGTCCTCCTGTGCGTAACCATCCACCACATTGGTGGGGATCACGCCTCCGATGCGGGTCAGTACCCGATCACGATCGTTGTCCAGTCCCGCATAGCGCAACACGCCATCGCGCAATGCATTGCCTGCCCACAAGCGCATCGTACCGTTCGAGATCACTGCGGCCCCTGTACCATGGAGGTCGGTGGCAGGGTCGGTGAAGTCAACGGTCAAGGTGCCGGATACAGGCGCTATCGGCCCTGCCGTCATCACGCCAAGGTGGTTGCGATGGCGCACCGCGATATGAAAGGGAGCCGGACTTGATGTGAAGTGAAGGGCAGGTGATCCATCGGCAGCCACCACATCGCCATCGCGTTGCACGAGCCCCGCTTGGGTCGCCAGGACCATGGTCGGATCGGTCGGGGAGCGTAATTCCACCAGCAGCCAATCAACGATGGCGTTGGGTCCAATGACGGTGAGCAGTGAGTTGTCGATGGTCTCGCCCGCGGATCCCGCCCGCTCGAAGCCGAGCGCACTGTAAGGCTCCGTGATCGGAATGAGGGCCCGTGTGCGCAGGCTGTCATGCATGAGGCCCGTGCCGGGAACGAATGGCCCGTCGAGGATGGCGCGGACGACCACGTTCATGCCGGCCATCGGCAGTGCAAGGTCTGCGGTGAGCGGCAGATGATCACTGGCCAGGGAGCTGTCGAACTCCTCAAGGCCCGACGCAAGCAAGGTCGACGCGCTCATGGATGCCGTGCGAAGTGCGAAGGATCCCATGAGTTCGGCGACGGCACCCGTGAAGTAGAGATGGTCGAGCATCCCACACGGATAGGCGCTGTTGTTGTTCCGCCAGGTATAGGCCATGCGCGCTTCGTTCTGACGGCATGGCGCACGATCGAGCCCGCTACCGTCCCAGTCCATGGGTCCGTCCGGCCCGTAGGTCCCGTTGTCCTGGATGTCACCGGTCTCCAGTGTGTTCAGCTGTTGTGCCCAGCCCACTGAGTTCAGATCGCCGGCGTAGACCATCGGCGTGCCGCTCGGCAAGCTGATCAAGCCTCCCGGAGCGCGCGCATCCTGCACGAACTGGACGTACGCATCGAGTTGCGCCTGTCGGGCCGCATCCGCGGTGCAGCAGTTGAGGTGTGCGGCGGTGAACAACAGGTCGGTGGCATAGGTCGCCGGCAGGTCGATGAGCGCGGCGAACTGCCGGTTGAGATGCGTCCATGTCGTGAGGATCGGCCAGCGCGATGCGATGACCATGTCGAAGTCATCCTTGACCACCTGCCATCCGTTGCCATCAATGGGGATCCAGGCATCCAGCCGGCTCTTCACCTGTGATGGGGTGCTCGTCACGCATTCACTGAAGCCGATGATATCCGGGGCCAACGCCGAGAGGATGCGCTGGTAGGGCCCTTGAAGCGCGGGGTCGGTGATGCCGTCGCCGAGCACGTTCCATGCCGTGACCCGCACTGCCTCCGGATCCAGACGCATGAGCGGAATGGCAGCGGTGGTCGCCAGGAAAGCATCATCGAAGGTGTAGGAAAGGACGCTGCCTGCATCGGGCATGGCATCCCCGCCATCCGTTTCGCGGATGAGCAGCCCGATCGTGGAGGAACTGAAGAGCAGGTTCGTTCCATCAGGCCGCGCGTTCCGCGCGATGGCGATCTCGAAGACGGTGCTGGTGACCGTTGGAAGTGGCACGAGGTCCAGCGTGCTCCAGGACACGTTGGAAGAGGTGCCGAAGTATTCCGTGACGGTTCGTGTGTCGAAGCGGATCTGCAGCTCGGCACCATACCCGCTCTGTACCGCAAGCCCCGTCGCAGCGTTGTTGTCACCATCGATGTACAGCCGGATACCATGCGGCGTGAGGTCGTCCAGCAGATCGGTCTCCGTGCCCAGTTCGAGCTTGATGAACAAGTGGTCCTGGTCATTGGTGACCTGCATGGAGATCAGGTCCAAACCGCTGGAAGGGACGGTCGCGTCGTTCCAGGTGGTGAGCGTTCCACTCCAATCGTCGAATAGCCCGTCCATGGTGATCGCGGCTCCCTGGGCACCGGCTAACAGCGGGGCCAGGAAGGCGAACATGGTGGCGGCAGCGGAGTTGAACCTTTCCATGTGCGGGTCGACGGTCCGGCTAAGTTGGTGGAACGGGTCCAGAAGGTCCAAGCGGTTCGCTGAGCCATGGTTCCACGGAACTGGGAAAGCTTTTCCCCTTTGGACCGGTCATGGAGCCAGTATCCGTGTTCGATCGGGAAGCGGCACGGTGATAGCCGGGGTTGAAGAAACACCAACCCCATGAACAACCTGGTCAACATCATCATCGTGCTGCTCATCGTCGGATGGCTCATCGGGTACATCGGATTCGGCGCCATGGTCGGCAACTTGATCCACATTCTTCTGATCCTCGCTGTGGTCGCCATCGTGATCCGTCTCGTCTCCGGGGGGAAGGCGAAGCTGTGAACCAGCTGGATGAAACCTTCGAAGCTGCGGCTGGTTCCTCGGGTCCTGATCGTCCTGGGCATCGTCCTTGTGACGGGCTTGGCCGCCTTCGAGGCGCTCAGCTGGTGGGCGGTCCGTGAATTGAAGGACCGGATGCAACAAGCCGCGGCTTTCCATGGTGCACGATGGGTTGATGCCGACAGCTGCGTCATCGCTCTCGACCTTTGGTCTGGTGACCTGCTTCTGACCGGTATGCGCTGGGGATCGAGCACAGTGCGTCCCGACTCCGGCATGTCGATCACGGGATATCTGGATACATTGGAGATACAGGACCTGTCCTACAGTGCCCTCCTTTTCGATCGCAAGGTGCGCACCGCAAGCTTGCTTGTGCGCGTGAAGGACCTCCTGGTTCGACGCGGAACCACCAGCTCACCTTCTGCGAAGGAACGATCAACCCGTTTCCAACATTTCGTGGTCGATGACCTCGACATCCACCTGCGTTCAACGAACGTTCAGATGGAGGACTCGGTCCGGATACACCTTGATGAACTTGCCATTAACGGTCTGGAGGTCTCTTTCAGCCTTCGAGATACCACCTGGGACGCCGGGCGGTGCGATGCGAGCTTGTCGGACCTGCGCATCGAACCCATGGCCGACTCAATGCTCGCGGTTGAGCGGATCAAGCTCAGTGATGCAGCTCAGCGAGCGGAGCTGTGCGGTGTGCGTTTCGGTCCAGATGATGTGGTGGTGCCTTCCACGGCACTTGCCTTGGAACGGGATATCGTGAGTGGCCGCTTCGAGCGGATCACGATGAACGGCATTGCCCCGAACACCTTGATGCGGGGTGTGCTGCACGCGCGATCCATGCATATCGGGCCTGCTGAGCTGCAGGTGGCGAGGGACAAGTCCCGTCCCGATCCTGCCTTCCGCCATAAACCACTTCCGCAACGGCTGCTGCGCCTTTTGCCTTCCGGAGCGGGCTTCGATTCGCTGATCGTCGAGCGGATGAGCGTCCATTATCATGAACAGGTCGATCCTGCTCGTGGCTTCGCCTTTATTCCGTTCGACAGCATCCAAGGAGTTCTGACCAATGTCCATCACCTTCCGAACGATACGCTACGGGTGCATGCCTCCGGCATGGTCTTCGGCCAGACCCCGTTGACCTTGGATCTGCGTGGAGCGATCGGTGACAGCACGGACCTGATGTTCGTCGATGCCCATGTTGGACGCCTTTCGTTTTCTACCCTGAACCAGGTGCTGCCACCACTGACCGCATTGGCTGCCCCCGAAGGAAGGATCGATACCTTGATCATGCGCATGCGTGGCGGGGACCGTTCGGCTCGTGCCAGTTGCTGGATGCGCTATGATGGCCTCAAGGTGGAGCTTCGTCCTTCCAGGCGCGGCCGGGATCCGGCCTTGTTCGATCCCGTGTTCGATGCGCTGCTCAATGCGATCGTGAAGCGGGAGCGTAAGGGCCGTCACAAGGATGAAGGGTGGACGAACTACACGGTTGAACGCCGAAGGGACCGGGCCGTCTTCAACTACCTCTGGGCCGGCGTGCGTGAAGGGGCCAAGGCGAGCATGTTGCCCGGCGTCGTTCTCAATGCCACGTCGAACAATTCGCGATCCCGTGGCAGATGAGATCGGCCGTGGTGCGCAGGGATCGACCGGACCATCGTGGGACCGGAGGCGCCGAACGCTCATCGTTCCCGCTGGTAAGGAGCCGATGATTCGGAGCTGGACCCTGTGGTCAAGAGGCCTTGGCAGGGTCGCCGTTCTTATGATCCTGGTAGTACTGTCCGGACGCCGGACCGTTGCACAACAGGACACCACCTACGTGAAGGACTATTCCCGCCGGATCACTTACAGGACCTATTTGAGCCATAAGTTCAACAGCCTACAGGTGCGTTCAAGCGCTGCTGGTGATGACCTGCGTTACCGCCCGAATGGTCGCATCAATTATGGGGTAGGTGCCAGTCTGCGCAAGTTCACCTTGAACATCGGAGTGTCCATTCCGTTCCTCAACAACGACAATGACCGGAAAGGACGGACCAGGTACTTGGATGCGCAAGCCAATATCTACGGCACCAAGCAGGCGAGCAACCTCTTCCTTCAGGTCTTCAAGGGCTATCATATCACCAGTCACACCAAGGCAATGCTCGGTTGGGACGGCCCCACCGAGTTCCCTTACCGGCCTGACCTGTTGCAGTACAACATCGGACTCAGTTCGTTGCGGATCCTCAACCACCGTCGGTTCAGTTACCGCGCAGGCTTCAACCAGGATGCCATACAACTCCGTTCTCAAGGCACCTGGCTCGTCGGCGGCTACCTCACGGCCTACGTGATCCGCGCCGATTCCTCATTGATCCCCGCAAGGTTGCGCGACCAGTTCCCGGCGACGGCCGATGTCAAAGGCGCCTCCTATTTCGACCTCGGCCCAATGGTGGGCTATGCATACACCCACGTGATGGGCAGGAAGTGGTTCGCTACGGCGAGTGGAGCGATCGGCGGCGGCGGCAGTGTTCAGGTGTCACTACACGAGGGTGCCCCGGGTGGTCACACAAAGAGTCGCGCCGGAGTGGGCTGGCACAGTCAGTTCCGGGTCGCGCTCGGGTACAACACCTCGGGACGCTACATCGGTGCGGTCTTCAGTCAGGAACACATCGGCTACCTGCAGCGTGCAGGCGAGCGCTTCACCTGGGACGTAGGGGTGGTTCGCATTGTCTACGCTCAGCGTTTCCGAGAGCGACCGACCTCGGTGGAACGCGGGACCCGGTGGCTTCAGCGCAAGAAGAACGATGTGCTTCCCGGCCAGTGACCGAGGTGACCGTTCCACACGAACGGGTGGATATACCCCGTGACCGAGGCCGTTCATCGAACAAAGTAAGAGGGGGCGGTGCGTGGCTTCACTAGAGGGAAGCGGCTTCTGGCGTATCCATCCATCGGGTGGGGCGATCGGTATCGGGATTGAACGATTCCGTTCAAACAACAATGACATGAGAACCTACCTGATCAATGCGGCCGTGCTCGGCGCATTCCTGTCCTTCACCGCGTGCAGTGAGGCTCCGAACAACGCCGACCAAATGGAGAACAAGGTCGACAAGGCCATGGACGACGTGCGCGCCGGCAAGGAAGAGGTGAGCAATGAACTACGCGACCTGCGTGAGAAGCTGGTCGTTGAGCACGCGCGTGCCGAGGAACGCTTGAAGGACCCGGAGCTGACCACAGAGGAGCGGTCCGAGTGGGAAGCCTACAAGGCGGATGTGCAGACACAGCTGGACCGCGTGGACGGCAACTTGAACGATGTGGGGTCGGCCACCACCGAGATGTGGGATGACGTGAAGACCGGCACGCGCCGCACCGTCGATGACATCGGTGATTGGTTCGACCGCCAGGCCGAGAAGGTCGACCGGAAGACCGACGCGGACAAGGATATGGACGGCCATTGAGGAAGTGGTGGTGTCCTGCTCAACGAGCGGGACAATTGGTGGCGGGCCGTGCGCGTGAGCGTGCGGCCCGTTCCGTTCTGACAACTGACGCTCTGCTGCAGCCTGGTACTTGCGCGTGTCCGGGACACGCCGATATCACCGGCTTCTCGGTATGTGGTTCCTCGATCCGGGGTGCTTTCACCCCGATCATTGATGGACAGCGTGCTGGGATCGCTTCGGCACCATTTCCGCTCTGGACCTTCCAAACACCTGAACCATGCAGACCCAACGTCCATCACTTCGTATTGCCGGTGCAGCCGTCCTGGCCACCTTCGCAATGGTCGCCTGTGAGCGTGGTCCGAGCGAGAGTGAGAAAGCCGCACTCGCCGAGAACGCCCGACTGAAGACCGAGGTACAAAGCCGTGATTCCCTCATCGAGGACATGACGCGCTCCTTCGGGGATATCGAACAGAACCTGGCCATCATCGAGGACAAGGAGAAGTTGCTCCCACCCGGCGAGGAGAGCCTAACCGTGGATCAACGCGAGCGGATCATGCGCGACATCCAATTGATGAATTCGCTGATGCAGGAGAGTCGTGATCAAGTGGCCGAGCTGACGAAGAAGCTCGACCGATCGCGCGTCGATTCCGGATCCCTGCGGAAGAAGTTGAAGGCACTGGACGCGGAGCTCGCCAGCCGCGATTCCGCCATCCTGGTGATGAAGGAGGAGCTGCTCGCGAAGGACTTCAAGATCGAGGAGGTGAACCAGAAGCTGAACACCTTCGAGCTGGAGATGGCTCGTCGCGAGGCCACGATCGAGCAGCTGGGGAATGAGATGCATACCGCATACTACGCCGTGGGTTCTGTGAAGGAGCTGGAAGAGAACGGCGTGGTGAAGCGTGATGGCGGTCTGCTTGGGATCGGCCGATCGAGCGCTTTGAACGAAGCCGTTTCAAGCAACAAGCTGAGCACGATCGATACGCGCAACACGGAGCGCATACCCCTCTCCGGGAAGAAAGTGGAACTGGTAACGGAACATCCGTCTGGCTCTTACGAGATCGTCAAGGAGAAGGACGAGCTGGCCTACCTGAGGATCAAGGACCCCGATGCGTTCTGGAGATTGAGCCATTACCTGGTGGCCGAAGTACGCTAGTACGTTCGACGCCCGATGAAGAAGCCGTTCCGGGAGGGACGGCTTCTTCCGTTCCGTCCCGATGCTCCGATCGGCACGGTGCTGGCCGTGACCCAACCATACATGAAGAACATCGAACGCCCTTGGGAAGTGCAACGTGAGCACCGCGCGCGGCAACAGACCGTGATCAACGAGATCCACTTCACGCACGACCGCATGTCCAGGTTGATGCGTGCGATGACGGCACGTGAGACGAAGGGACCGATCGGCGATCTCATCACGGCACAACATGCGCATCATCTGATGGCCCTCCGCGGCATCATATCGCTCGCCCTTGATCTGGGTGCACCCCCCGGCCCTTGTGTCTGTGCCGAAGGTGCTGCTCTGGTGGAGGCCGTGTACACAGCGGACCGTGCGCCACGAGCGGATGTGAACCGGGCTTTGCGGATCATGGAACGCCTGCTGGAGGTGCATCGTTACGTCATCGGTCTCTGGAGTCGACTCGCGGATGAATTGAAGCTTCTTGCAGACGATGTTGAGTTGTACCGGACCGCCATCAAGTGCCAGACCCGGGAAGCGGACCTGCATCGATCACTCGTCCGGGCGATCGCAGGGATCCGAGGTGGGTCCCATGAGAGCGGAGCGATGCGATCGGCATGATGGGGAGTTTGAGGATCGCATTGTGGAATGGTCTCCACGGCGGATCAAACGGCAGGGACCGTTCAAGTGATGGATGGCAGCGGCGATCCAGCGTTCCGCCATTGTTGGCACACGGATCGAACAGGAAGTCATGAACTGAACACGAAGCCATGAACCCACGCATCAACCTCCTGCTACTGATCCTACCGATCTCGTTCACCGCTGCGGCACAGGAGTTCCGTCTGGGCGGCGGCTACACCGGAAGCAATGTGAGCGAAGCGGGCGAAGAACGATGGGTGGGTCGGGCGGGATACCATATGGGCGCCGACCTTCAGTTGGGGTCGACCTGGTTCCTCCGCCCTGGCGTCCATCTCCTCGTGCGCAACCTGAACTACACCCTTGCTGGAGTGGATCAGAACGGGGAGGGGATCGGTAACGATGTGGAATTCCGGTATACGGACCGGTCGCTTCGGATACCGTTGATGGCGGGTCTCAATTTGATCGACTCTACATCAGATCCTGCGATCAACATCTATGTCGTCGGAGGTCCCACGGCCCTGCTCAACCTCAACGCCGACCTGCGGAACGATCGCCTGGAGGTGGAGACCTCGCCTGCGGAATGGTACCTGGGTGCTGGTGCCGGGCTCACGCTTGGTTTCCTCTTCGTGGAGGGTGGGTATCATGTGGCCATGAGCAACGTGTTCGAAGGTGCCCGTTTCGAGACCAACCCGCGTGTCAACCTCATCAACCTCTCAGCAGGTATCCGCCTGCAGCTGGCCAACTAATAACCCATGACCATGTTCACCACCCGTTCGATCCCCGTTCTGTTCTCTCTCTTCCTCACCACCAGTCCGCTCTATGCCGCCCCAGTGGGTCATCGCCACGTCATCATCAACGAGGCAAGACCGCATGCGCTCAGCGAGGATGACCAACGATCCGTGCTGGAATTGCGTGACAAGCTTGATGCGGTCCTCGCCACCGATCGGAGCACCTTGGACCGCTCCGAGCGACAAGCGCTCCGTCAGGAGTATCGCGCCTTGAAGCAGGAGATGGACCGCTATAATACTGGCGGTACGGTGATCTATCTCAGTACCGCCGGGGTCATCATCATTCTGCTGCTCCTGATCATTCTGTTGTAGAACTGCTTGGCGAGTGATGGGGGGCGGGCATATCCATGGCCGACCCCCGTTCATTGTTCATTCCCTCGATCGCCGACCAAAAGGGCGTGCGACCCCATGGCCGTTGTGGACAGGCACGCGTGGTCGGTGTCCGATCGTATCCACAGGATCGGGGAATGTCCTCCACACGTGAACGGGACCCATCCTCATTTTCTCCTGTTCCTCAGCTGGTGATCAACGCGGCACGGTGATCGATGCGGTGGGTTCGTTCAAGTGTGGAGGACCGCGTGCCTGCCACATCACAGGTAACTTGGGCCGTCCTACTGAACGGTCATGGAAGAAGAGAAGGTCATGAAGTACGCGTTGCTGGTGGATGACGAACACGAGATCTGTGAACTACTGAGCGCCATGTTGCGACGCACCGGTACCCGCTGCACGTTCGCCCACAGCCTCGCCGAAGGTCGGGCTGCGCTGGCGGAAGGAGAGTTCGATGCGGTGTTCGTGGACGTGAACCTTCCGGATGGTCTGGGGTATGAGCTGATCCCCGAAGTGAAGGCTGCCAGGCCCGATGCGCGGTGCATCGCGATCAGTGCCATGGATTCCGAGCGGGGACGCGCTGTGGCCGCTGGCGCGGATGTCTTCATTCCCAAGCCGTTCAACCGCGAAGCCATCTTCTCCAGTATCCGCGATCTGGGTTTTCAAGCCTGACCACCTCACCACCACCAATTCCATCGCTGCATGGCCACCGCCAACCTACTCGTGATCGATGACGACCAGGACCTTTGCCTCCTCCTTTCGCGCCTGCTGACCAAAAGCGGCTATGAAGTGGCCACGGCCAACCGCGGGGCTGTGGCGCGTGACCTGATGAGCCGGAAGCGGTTCGATCTGGTCCTTTGCGATCATCGCCTTCCCGATACCGACGCACCCGCCATGCTGGAGCACATCCGCTCCACCTCGCCGGGCACACAGGTGATCATCATCACCGGTTATTCGGAGGTGCGGCTCGCGGTCGAGTTGATGCGGAAGGGCGCCTTCGACTACATCGGCAAACCCCTGTTCCCGGATGAACTGCTGATGCGGGTGCAGGATGCCCTGGCCGTGGATACGGCCCCGGAACCACGCGCCAATGGAAAGGAACGGGGCAAGGGCACCAGGTCCTCCGGCCCGGCCTATGTGGACGGTACCGGCTCGGCCGCACAGCTGATCGTGAAACACATCGGCCTTGTGGCTCCCACGGACATGTCCGTGCTGATCACCGGCGAGACCGGCACCGGAAAGGAGTTCGCGGCGAAACGCATCCATGCGGAAAGCACCCGGTCCGGAGCGCCCTTCGTGTCAGTGGACTGTGGTGCCCTCCCCAAGGAACTGGCCGGCAGCGAGCTCTTCGGGCATACCAAGGGCTCCTTCACGGGTGCTGTTAGCGACCGCGCCGGCAGCTTTGAACAAGCCGACGGTGGCACCCTCTTCCTGGATGAGGTGGGCAACCTTTCCTATGAGAACCAGATCAAGTTGCTGCGCGTGCTGCAGGAAAGGAAGTTCAAACGCATCGGCGGCACCAAGGACATCGAGGTGGATGTGCGCATCCTGGCCGCCACCAATGAGGATCTGCGCAAGGCGGTGGCCGAAGGCCGTTTCCGCGAGGACCTGCTCCATCGGATCCAGGAGTTCACCATCCATCTGCCGCCCCTGCGTGAGCGCCGTGAGGACATCCCGCGTTTCGCCGAACACTTCATCGGCCTGGCCAATGAACGGCTTGGCCGCCAGGTGGAGGGTTTCGATGATGCAGCCCTGAAGCACATCCTGGACCACGGATGGAGCGGCAACCTGCGCGAGCTGGGCAATGTGATCAAACGCGCTGTGCTGCTGAGCACGGGTCCGCGGATCACCCCCGACTGCCTCCCGGCCGTGGTGCTGAGCGGGGCAGCCGCGCCACGTACCTCGAACACCGTGGAGGCCGGTGCGCGTTCCCCCCAGGATGCCCAGGGGGCGGATGGGCTGAAAGGTGTGGCCCACCAAGCGGAACGGGAGGCGATCCTGCAAGCTTTGGAGCGTAATGGATACAACAAGTCCCGTACGGCGGAACAATTGAACATCGATCGGAAGACGCTGTACAACAAGCTGAAGTCCTTCGGTCTGGAGGTCTGACACCCGAACGACCAGCTCCATCAGCCCGGAACCATGGAGGAATTGCGCAAGGATCGCGAGGAGCGCAGGCTTACGACCATGCTCTACATCGCCGCCATGGCGGTGCTACTGGCCTTGCTCTACGCCACCTACCGTAATATCCGCAACTATTCCAACACCGTGGCCGAGGTGCGCTCGCACAACACAGCGCTCCTCGAGCTGGAAGGATGGCTATCCGGCCTGCGTGATGCCGAAACCGGCGTCCGTGGGTTCCAGCTGACCAATGATACCTCCTTCCTCGAACCATACCGCCTGGCGAATCGCAGGATACGCGACCATTCGGCGCGACTGGGCCTGCATCAGTTGAACAAGGCCGACTCGGTCGGTCTGGATGAACTGCGCAGACTGTCGGGTGAACTGGGGGAGCTCTGGCGGAGCATGGTGTTCACCAATGCGACCGTCGTTGTCCGCAGTCCGTCCATGGTCTACGACCTGCGCGTGGCCAAGTCCTACATGGACTCGATCAGGACAGTGCATGATGGCCTTGTGAACGATCGTACGCGACGTAGGGACGTTCTGCTGGACCGGGAGCGGGAGGAGGGTGTGGATGCACCGTTCATGCTCGTGATCTATTCCCTGCTGGCACTTTTCGCGACGGCCCTGATGTTCTGGCGGCTTACACGGACCCTTCGCTTCAACGAGGAAGTGCGCGTGGCTTTGCGAAGCAAGGTCAGGGCCTTGGATCACGAGGTGACCCAGCGAGCCAGATTGCAGAACCTGCTGCAGCAGGTACTGGATGTCTCGCCCAGTGGCATCATGGCCTTCCGTTCCATCCGGAATAGCGAGGGCGGGATCGTCGACTTCGAGTGGCTGAGCTCCAACCGCACGGCGAATGCCATCATCGGACGCACCGATCTGGTCGGGAAAAGGCTGCTGGAGGAAATGCCGGAGAATCGCTCACACGGGCTCTTCGATGAGTACGTGCGCACCGTGGAGGAGGGCACCCCATCGGTGAAGGAGTTCCGATACAAGGGATCCGGGCTCAACAATTGGTTCCGCAACCATGCTGTCAAGTTGGACGATGGCTTCATGGTCATGTTCAACGATATCACCGATCAGAAGCGCGCGGAGCTGATCAATCAGGAGACGGATCGCCTCGACCTGACGGCGCAACTCACGCGCACCGTGGCGCATGAGGTCCGGAACCCGTTGACCAACATCCACCTGGCCCTGGAGCAGATCCAGGACGAGATGGAGGGGAAGGAAGAGGAGGTGAAGCCCTACTTCGCGATCGTTGACCGGAACCTGAAGCGCATTGGTACGCTGATCAAGGAAATGCTTGAATCCTCGCGGAAGCGTGAGCTCAACCTGGCCCCCTGTCGGTTGGAGGATATCGTGGGCGCCGTGGTCAGGACCGTGGGAGATCGGCTTGCCCTGCGGGAAATGGGCCACACCGTCGAGATCGCCGACGACCTGCCTGAGGTCATGGCCGACTGCGAGCTGATCAACCTGGCGCTCACCAACATCGCGGTAAATGCCGTGGAGGCGATGGAACCCGGAAAAGGCCTGCTCCGCTTCCGGGTCACGAGGGATAGTGATGCCGTCATCCTTGCCATGTCGGACAACGGCAAGGGCATCTCCCCGGAGAACCTGCAACGCCTGTTCGAGCCCTTCTACAGCGGCCGTCCCGGTGGCCTCGGGCTTGGCCTGACCACCGCTCGAAGCATCCTGCATAGTCACGGCATCCACCTCGATGTGAGCAGTACCGTTGGAGAAGGCACCACCTTCGCCCTTCGCTTCCCCGAAAGGACCTTCGTTCAGGAGCCATAGTTCGAGCCAGGCCGGCTGTAACTTCCCGGCGACCTCTCCGTCCTATCGGTACAACGGGCTCCCTCTCCCGATGACGCTGGCCGAATACAATAGCGCTGTGGATCAACACGCCGATGGCATCTATCGGTTCGCCCTCAAGCACTTGCGCGATGAGGATCGGGCCAAGGACGTGGTGCAGGAGAGCTTCGCGCGCCTCTGGACGCGCCTGGAGCAAGTGGAGGGGGCCAAGGCGAAGAGCTACCTCTTCACCACCGCGCATCACGTGATGGTGGATGAGGTACGGAAGGAGAAACGGAGTACACGGATGGAGGAACACCACGCGGATATCAGGCACACCAGCCAGCACCAGCCCGACCTGAAGGAGGTGCTGGACAACGCGCTCGCCACCCTGCCCGCCATCCAACGCAGTGTGGTGCTCCTGCGCGACCTGGAAGGATACACCTACGAGGAGATCGCAGAGCTCACCGGTCTGAACCTGCCTCAGGTGAAGGTGTACATCTATCGCGGACGCACGGCATTGAAGGAATACATCGGTCAACTGGACCTTGTTCTGTGAACGATCGGATCGACCATAGCAACTACGAAGCCTGGCTGCTGGATAAGCTGGAAGGGCAGCTCACGCCTGAACAGGAGCGCGAGCTGGAGGCCTTCCTGCTGGCGTATCCCGAGCTCGCTCCGGTCGATCCTG
Source organism: Bacteroidota bacterium (assembly GCA_029573495.1). Taxonomy (GTDB): domain Bacteria; phylum Bacteroidota; class Bacteroidia; order Flavobacteriales_F; family PHOS-HE28; genus PHOS-HE28. The sequence goes on from JAKQEI010000094.1 coordinate 76,222, forward strand.
AACTTCCGGTGGTGGATCCCATGAGCGGCACCTTGTCCACGTTGGATAAGGCCTTGTTGAAACGCTCCATTCCGCCAGTGGGGATGGTCGATGACAAGCATGTGGACGACCACCTCATTGCGCGCTTGGAGGGCGATCTGGACGCGGCACGATCGGAGGCTCTGCGCACCTACCTCCTGGCGCACCCGGAGTGGCAGCACGCCGACCGGATCTATGCGCTCACCAAGTTGGTTCCCGAGGCCTTGGCCTACGTCGACAGGCCGGGGCTCGTTCGTCACCTTCCGCCTCAAGGGCTCGTGAACGGATACACCATCGATGACCAGCTCATCGCCGGTCTTGAAGGCGACCTTACCGCAGAACAGGCCGCCGCGCTGACGCGCTTCCTGGAGGCGCATCCGTCCTTCCGGCGGAATGAAGCGCTGATCAAAGCGACGCGCATCGCACCGGAAGCGGTGGTGTATGCGGACAAGGCTTCGCTGAAGAAGAAGGAAGGCCGTGTGATCGCGTTCCGCATGCAACGTCCGGCGGCGAGCTGGGCGGCTGCGGCGACCGTGGCGTTGCTCATCGTCCTTGGTCTGGTCTTGAGCGACAAGTCCTCCGATGCGCCGGATCGTTTCGCACGGGTGCCGGACAACAGGCCGGAGCAGCGTTCGGTGGTGGCGCCAGAAGCTTCATTGGAAACCGGTACAGCGGAAGAGGCGATCGTGGATCGGGATACGGTGCCTGCCGAGGCGAACGCGCCGGACCAGGAGTTGCGCAAGGAGGTTCCGGCTCCCAGCCTGGGACCCGAAGCAGTGCGACAGGAGCAGGTGGTTCCGGTCGTTCCGATCGAGGATCCGATGATCGCGGGAACACCGGGACCGATCAATGCAGTGCAACCGCAACACCCACCGCAGGAGCGGGTGGAAGCACCTGGAGAGAAGCCCCTGTTCGCCGAGGTCGATGAGCAGCCGACCCGTGTGAACGCGACGCACCGTGCTGAGGAACGCACCGTGGGTGAACTGCTCGCAAGCACCCTGCGCGAGCGGGTCCTGGACGCACCAGCGCGCACCGAAGCACCATTGGACGGTTCGGATGCCGTGGCCGCGGTGGACCGCACGTTAAAAGCGGTGAGCGGTGATCGTGCCGGGCTGGAGCTACAACGTCGCAAGAGCGGTGGCGTGCGCGGCTTCGATCTGCGCCTGGGCCGCAACTTCACCATCAGCGCGAGCCGCTGATCGCAGGCCACCGTTTCCGTTCGTCACTTCCAGCAAGCCGCTCATCACGATCGGCGGATCCGATCGTAACAAGGCGTGGGGTCAAGGCGTCTTATGGACAAACAGCCACGAACACCACAACGCCATGAGAACCTTGATCTCCCGCTCGCTCTTCCTGCTCGCCACCGTATTCACCCTCGGGTATGCCCGCGCTGCCGAACCGGTCCGCATGAAGCCGCTCACGAAGAAGTCGACCCTGGAGCGCAACCTGGACCGCGCCTTGAGCAATACCCTTGCCTATCCGCTCCTGGCCAAGAACGACATGACCGGCGAAGTGTATGTGAGCTTCGTCATCAACAAGGAAGGCCGGATCGAAGTGATCGATGCCAGCTCGCTGAACGAGGAACTGAAGGCCTACGTGCTCGGCAAGCTTGCCCGGATCGACATCGGCGACAACCCGGACGGCAGCTGGAAGACCACCCACATGGTGTTCAACTTCCGGCCTGAGCGGATCTGACACCACCATCACCTGCGCAATGGAGCCCCGGATGACGGGGCTTCTTGCTTTTTGATCGGGTGTTGTAACTCCGTTGATGGCTGACCGTCCTATGAGCAGAACCCCACGACCATGAAGAAGCACTTCCTCCTCCTGGCCATGCTCACCGGAGCCATCGCAGGAGCCGCACAGACCGACAGCACCGAAGCTCCCAGCACACACCGACTGGAGCTCGGCGTGAATTCGAAGGACGGTGGTTTCGCGCGTATCGCCAGCGATCCGGATTCCACCGACAAGCCGAGCCCGCTCGTGATCAACACCAAGCGCAAGAAGATCACCATCACCAGTGAGGACCGCGACTGGATCACCCAGGAGGACAGCGTGCAGGATGTGCTGAAGGAATTGCGCAAGGAACGCCGCAACCAGTTCTCGTACTGGAGCGGTGTGGATGTCGGCTTCAACGCCCTGCTCGGTCCCGATAACAGTGGCGACTTCCCCCGCGAGTACGACTTCCTGCAGCTCGATCAAGCCCGCTCGCGCTTCGTGTCCATCAACTTCATGGAACAGAAGATCGAGTTCGGCTCGCACCACGTCGGACTGCTCACCGGCCTGGGCTGGGAGTTCACCAACTACCGCTTCAAGGAGAACAGCATCATGCAGTTCGAAGGCGACACCATCACCGCCTTCGCGGTGGATCAGCCGCAGTTCATCAAGAGCAAGTTGCGCCAGAGCGGCTTCCGCGTTCCGCTGATGCTCGAGTTCAACACCAAACGCGCGAAGATGCCCACTGCCGGGGAGGTCATCGCCGCCGCCGCGGATACCGTGGGTGGCAAGGAGCCGCGCGACTTCAAGTTCAGCAACAAGAAGAACTTCCACCTGGCCGCCGGTGTGGTGGGCACCTGGTACTACGACAGCATGTACAAGCAGAAGTACCGGATGGACGGCAGCATCCAGAAGGACATCGACAAGGGCGAGCACAAGCTGCTGCCCTATCGCCTCGCCGCCTCCGCGCGCATCGGTTACGGCAGCCTCAACCTCTTCGCCGAGTATGCGCTCACACCGCTCTTCAAGGACAACATCGTACCGGAGCTCACGCCTTTCAATGTAGGTATCACGATCATCGGGTTCAACTAGCGCATCGGTCAGCCGCAACGCGCTACGAGGGGTTGTACCCGCGGCGGAAGGGCTGCTTCGAAAGAGGCGGCCCTTTCTTGTTGTGCGATCGGGTTGAACAGGTGAGGTAAGTTCGCGTCCGAGCACGGTGGATGGGCAATGCACGCTCTGCTGTCGATCGGTCCCAATTAGCCTCTATGATCAATGGCCCTCTAGTCTACAGCAGACCGACCTTGCCGCAATTATCTTCCATATCTAACGTGTAACACGTTACAACTCCAGGTCCCTGTTCGCGATTCGTACTTTGCCTAATTGTTCCCTATCCCCCCAGATGGAACTGCAAACTGACTTGGATACGTTGGAGATCCCTGTGGCCGGATATTTCGGAGGCGTGAGCAACAACTACCTGGATACGCTCCGAGCGGATTATGCATTCGTCATTACCCAAGAGCCATTCTTTAAAAGTCGTCCGATCGCGCACGCGGAAGATGAACGGCCGACCCAAGAAGAATGGGACTTCGTGTGCTACCCCAATCCAGCCAAGGACGAATTGTTCATCCGGCTGCCGGACGATGGACTGATGGACATCGTGTTGCATGACGCGTTGGGCAGACCCCTACTCCACCAGAGCAACGTTTCGGGTCCTTTGCATCGTCTTACCCTAGGGCGCTTGGCTGCGGGGGCATATGCCATTGAACTGACGGACGGTGTGAACAGAAAGACGAAGAAATTGATCATTCACTGAGCCATGCAAAGAACCTTGCTCTCGGTGCTTCTCATTTGTTCCATCGGCATAACGCTGGCGCAATCCACCTTCAATAAAATCTACAATGGGATCCCTTCCGCCAAATTCAACCTCGTTGAAATGCCAGATGGGAGCCTCATGGTCGGTTTGGGCCAGACACGAGCCATCTCTCATCTGGATATCGGTGGGAATGTGACATATACCCATTCCTACTGGGCACACCCGACGGAGATTATTACGGGATTTGCTGCAATTCGTCAGTATAGCCAGGAAGTATATCTAGTCGTCGGTGGATATAAGATGACGTTGGACACGTGTGCCCAAAATGCACCTGCTCAAGCGTTCTACCATCCCACTATAGCAAAGGTCGATCAGTCAGGAAACGTAATGGATCATCGCCATTACGCACTTAACGACGGATGCAGGAATGTTCTTGGAGACCTGATCGTCACCGCCGATGGAGGCATTGTGGCTTGGGGATATGAGAACAGCTTTCTGATCATGAAAGTGGGTGCTGACCTAGAGCCATTGTGGGCAAGGCGCTTTCCCTATGAAGGTGGCTTTCAGTTCATCAAAGAGCTGCCCAGTGGCGACCTCCTTGCGGGCATTAATTTGCAAAGCGCCGGCGCGGTCGTTGCACGCATGAATTCGAACGGTGAGTTCTTATGGTGCAAGAGCTACATCCGGCCAAGGGGAATGGTACACGATGCGGTGATCGAGTCGGATGATTCATTCGTGATCACCGGCTTCACGGATAGCACGGCCTCGACCAACCCGTTCATCCCTTATCCGCCGTCCTTCCATCCCAAGCTGTTCATGATGTCGCTGAACGGACAAGGGAGCGTGCAGTGGTGCAAAGGGTATGACTCGGCTCCTGACCTATGGTACACCCGGAGTGCTTCGCATTTGGTCAAGAGCCGGGATGGGAATTATTCTATCCTCGCCACCATGGGTTACCCCGACAACTTGTTCTGGGATCGCCCATTGCTGATGAAAACGGACCTGAATGGTGACACCCTTTGGACGCGATCCATTGGAGCCCCTGGATACACGTACAACACGGTTGATCTAATTGAGCACTCTGATGGGGGCTATCTATTTAGTGGTCAGGTTTGGGGAACCCTTCCTTGGAACTCTATGGCCGAAGCGTTCATTTGCAAGACTGATTCACTTGGTCACCCATCTTGTCATGAACAGTACCACTCCATTGAGATCACAGACCAATTCCCGATCGACAGCAACATCGTCCTCACATCGGTGGATGGCCTTACCGTGCATCCGGCGTTCATGAGCGACACGACGTTCGCCCCTATCGCAGAGTTCGACCTCTGCTTGATCAACAGCTTGCAACCGAACCCTCGGAGGGAACCGAGTGGACCGACGGTATTGCCCAACCCCAACACGGGCCGCTTCACCGTCCAGTTCGCGGATCCTCTCATGGCCGAGCGCTATTACAGCGTGTACGATGCCATGGGCAAATTGCTCTTGCAGCGTCGTCTTCCCCCCGGTGCCACGGTGGAAGAGGTGGACCTGTCCCGCTTCGGCAGTGGCACCTACGTGATCAAGTTCACCAGCCCCGATGGGGTGTGCCACGAGCGCGTGGTGGTGGAGTAGGTGTAGCTGGTTAGCTTTATAAGCGGCCAATGTCAACGACCGTCGCCGAACGGGTCTATTATAACCCTGTGGAGCACCTTGCAATGGGCACTTATTGGCTGCAGGTATCCGATGGAAACCATCGGAAAGTCAAGAAACTCATAATCCAATAGGCCATGAGATACTCAATGACGATAACTCTGTTAGCCGCAAGTGTTCTTGCGACTAGTGCTCAGCAGCCGTTCATGAGGACCTATTATACGGCGACGAGCTATTCCATCGATCTGATCGAGCTTCCCGGTCAAAGGATCCTGACCCCAATGGGTGCCCTGCTTCTGTTGGATGAGGAGGGCTCCGTGCTGCGGAGGAGCGCATATCACGGTGGTGGCACTTATCTGGTTCAGACCTTGAAACCTGCCACATCCAATGAGTTCTATTTTACCAGTGGTACAATTGCGGCCATGTGTCCCGCTACAGGTGGCAACTCGTTGATCCGTCCGGTCTTGGGGAGGATGGATTCACTAGGACGTGTGCAAACTATGAAATACTACGAGTTGAACTCGGGGCTGTGCTCGGGCACTCCTGAGGGGTTGGAGGTGTTGGATGACAGGGGAGCCATCACATGGGGGCGCGGGCTCAACTTCTTTGCATTCAAGGCCGATTCGATAGAACCCATACCATCGGAATGGGACTTCGAGATATTCCCAAACCCAGGTCACACCGAAGTCTTCTTGCACCTGTCAGGGGATGCCCCGAAGGACATCCTGCTATTCGACCCTTCCGGACGTCGGATCCAAGCCATGAGCAATATCACGAGCACACCATGTCGGCTAATGGTGGGCCACTTGGCCAAGGGACTCTACTACGTGCGCGTATCAGCAGGGCTTTCAACGAAAGTGAAGAAGCTCATCATCCAGTGACCATGCGGAACTACCTCCTACTTCTGGTGTCCTTCGCTTCTATGTCGTCACTACGGGCACAGGATACATTTGAGCGTATCTACTATTCAACCACTTCACGCCAGAGGAACCTGATCGAGTTGAACAGTGGGAATATTCTGGCTGCCTTTAGCTGGTACCCTGGTGTTTCCTTGTTGGACCCCGCTGGCAACTTCATCGAGTCCAAGTGCTTCTATGGCGACTCGGTATTGACAATGGCCTCGATCAAGAAGTACTCTACTAACGAATTCTATTTCGCGACCACCTATCGAAAAGATTCATGTACGATGTCCGGGTCTATTATGGTCCAGCATTCAAGACCGGCGATCGGGCGTATGGATTCTTTAGGTAACATCACCGACTTGCGGCACTATGCCTTGAACGCGGCCTGTGGCAACTTCCCTGGTGATCTCGAGCTTCTACAGGACAAAGGAATGGCTGCCTGGGGATCGAAAGACCGGCTATTTCTTCTACGCATCGATTCGTTGGGTGATCCTCTTTGGGCAAGACGTTTTGAACGAGAAGGAACCTTCCAGTTCGTCAAGGAGTTGTCCGGAGGGGATCTACTGGCGGGCTTCGATCTGGATTCGGTCGGCGCTGTCGTGGCGCGGTTCGACCCTGAGGGCAATTTCATCTGGTGCAAGAGCTACATGCGTCCCTTGGGCCGGATCCACGATCTGGTGATCGAATCGGATGATTCGTTCGTGATCACGGGCTATACTGGAAACACCCCCTACAAGCTGTTCATGATGAAGTTGAACGGCAATGGCGAGGTGCAATGGTGCCGGGGTTACGATAGTCCACCCAATGGCTGGGGCAACCTTTACCGCTCGCGGCTACGGCGAACCTTGGACGGGAATTATGTGTTTCTCGCTACACTGGGCTCTCCGACTTGGCCATATTATATCAGCCGTCCTTTCCTGATGAAGACCGACACGAATGGGGATACGCTTTGGACACGATCGGTTGGCGCCGCCGGATTCATCTATAACACGGGGGATCTTCTCGTTTGTTCGGATGGTGGATTCATGTTCAGCGGTACGGTACTGGGTGATCTTCCGGAGAACCAATCGGGGCTTCCGTTCATTTTCAAGGCGGACTCGAACGGCCACTTCCCATGCAATGAGCGCGAACAGCAAGTGGAGATCGTGGACCTGTTCCCGACCGACAGTGCGATCGTACTCGCCTCCGTGGACGGGGCCACAGTACATCCAGCGTTCGTGAATGACACCACTCTCGCGCCGTTGAGCGTTTATGACGCGTGCATGTACACTCCGGTGGAGACATATAGCAGGCAATACCCTAACCGACCAACCATACGTCCCAACCCCAACACCGGCCGCTTCACCGTCCAGTTCGAGGATCCACTCATGGCCGAGAGTTATTACAGTGTGTATGATGCCATGGGCAAGTTGCTGCTGCAACGCCGGGTGCCGCCCGGTGCCATGGTGGAAGAGGTGGACCTGTCCCGCTTCGGCAGTGGCACCTATGTGATCAAGTTCACCAGCCCGGACGGGGTGTGCCACGAGCGGGTGGTGGTGGAGTAGCCAGCTTCCCCCACCCCCTTCCATCACTTCCCGCTATTTTTGCGGTTTCCAACCTGAACGCACCGCCATGGGCCGCATTTTCGAGAAACGCAAGCACAAGATCTTCGCCCGCAACGCCAAGCTGAGCAAGCTCTTCACCCGCATCGGCAAGGAGATCGCCATGAGCGTGAAGGCCGGTGGGCCCAACCCCGAGGCCAACTCCCGGTTGAAGATGGCCATCCAGAACGCCCGTGGGGCCAACATGCCAAAGGACAACATCGACCGCGCCATCAAGAAGGCGGCAGGCGGTGGCGAGGCGGACTACAGCGAAATGACCTATGAGGGCTACGCGCCCGGCGGTGTGGCGGTCTTCGTGGAAACGGCCACCAACAACCCCACGCGCACCGTGGCCAACGTGCGCAGCTTCTTCAGCAAGTGCGATGGCACCCTGGGCACGAGCGGTTCGCTCTCCCATGTCTTCGACCGCAAGGCGGAGTTCGTGATCGAGACCGCCGCCCTGAAGGACAAGGACTCCGACGAGTTCGAGATGGAGTGCATCGACGCCGGCGCCGAGGACGTGATCCACGACGAGGAAGGCATCGTGATCCTGGCACCCTACACCGCTTTCGGCAGCATGGCCCAGAAGCTCGAACAGCTCGGCGTGGAATCGAAGAGCGCCGAGCTCAAGCGCTTCCCGCTCTCCACCATCCCGGTGGACCTGGACACCGCCAAGAACGTGATGAAGCTCGTGGACATGCTGGAGGACGACGACGACGTGAACGCCGTCTACCACAACATGGAGCTCACCGAGGAGGTGGAGGAGGCGCTCGCCAACGGCTGACCCTTCAGACCTTGTTCCCCAGCGTCCGGAACCGGATGTGGTAGTGCGTCCCCTGGTCGCCGCCCTGCACCGTCATGCGACCGTTCAACTGCTCCACGAGGCTCTCGATCAGTGAGACACCGAGCGTCGTGCCATCGGTCTGCATCTTCTCCAGCGGGATGCCCACACCATCGTCCGTGTAGACGAGATCGTAGGCCCCTTCGCCCGCATCGCTGATGGTGAGCTCGATGTGGCCCTCCGTGCGTCCGGTGAACGCGTGCTTGAAGGAGTTGGTGATGAGCTCGTTCAACAGCAGACCCAGCGGCACCATGGTGTGCAGGTCGAAGCTCAGGTCCTTGGCGATGTGGGTCCGGTACTCGATCCGATCGTCCACGTCGTTCACCTCCACCAGGTCCGCAAAGAGCTCGCGGATATAGAGGGCCACATCCACCGTCGCCAGCTCATCGCCCTTGTACAGCTTCTCGTGTATCAAGGCCATGCTGGTGACCCGGCTCTGGCTCTGGTCGAAGGCGTTCTGCAGACGTTCATCGGCGATCGTGCCGGCCTGCAGCCGCAACAGGCTGGCGATCACCTGCAGGTTGTTCTTCACCCGGTGGTGCATTTCCTTGATCAGCACCGTGATCCGCTCGTTCGCCTGTTCCAGCTTCTCCTTCTCGGCCTGCAACGCCGCGTTCTGCTCGTTATCGCGGATGCGCGCCGCCTTGAGGTTCTCCCGCATGCGCGAGAGCGCCAGCCCCAGCACGTCCTGGCGTCCACGCACCGGAACGGGGGTGTCATAGTCCCCCTTGCCGATGGCCTCCGCACTGCTGGCCTGTGCGCGGATGTTGTCGATCATGCCATTGAAGGAGAGCGCCATCTGGCCGATCTCGTCGGTGCTGCTCACCGGCACCTTCGCACTGATATCCCCCGTGGCCAGCGAGCGGGAGGCGTGCGTCACCTCGTTCACCGTGTTCCGCAGGCCGCGCAGGATCACCACGCCCATGATGGTGACCGCGCCCACCACCCCGAGCAGGGCCGCCAGGACGATGAAGAGCCTGAGTTCCGCACTGCGTGAGTTGGCGGCCGTGCTCTCCCGGATCAGGCCCAGGGAGCTGTCCTCGACCAGCTTCAACTTCTCCAGCGCCTGCAGGCTCAGCTCCCACCACTGGCGCGGTGCGAGGCCGAGCGGATCCACCGTGCGTCGCTCCTTCACCGTCCCGATCAACGCACGGAGGAAGTTCACATCAGGCCCCTGGAAGAGCTGGCGGTAGGCCTTCATCACCTCCGGTCGGGCATCGCGCTCGAAGAGCAGCAGGTTGGTCTCGTAGGTGGAGATGAGATCGTTGATCTCGCCCTGGTCGCTCTCGGTCATCACCCCGCGCGAGCCGATGCTGAGCCGGTCACGCACCATGCAGAGCGCCTGCTTGGCGTTCAGCAGCCGCTGGTGGGCGTACATCCAGGACTGCGTTTCCGGGTCCAGTCCCGTGCGCACGATGCGGCCCATCTCATCCAGCAGACGCTGGTCCATGGCCCCGTAACTGCGGCCCGCCGCCTCGGGATCGATGCGACGTTCGGCGACCCGAGCGCGCAGGATGTTGAGCCCGTCGAAGGGAAGGCCGCCCACCACCGTGGGGTCGTTCGGGTGCGTGGGGTCGCGCAGTTCGGCGATGCTGACATTGGTGCGCTGATGCTGCACCGTGAGCTTGATGGAGGTGACGGGCTTGCCGGTGAGGTAGCCCACGGAGAGGGCGCTTTCACGCTGAAGCTCGTGGATGACCTCGGCGAAGCGTCCGATCAAGGCGCTCTGCTCCTCCACGTAATCCATCACGTCCAGGCGCTTGATGCTGGAATCGACCTGCTTGCCGATCAGCAGTACCATGCCCACCACCGGGATGCCCAGGGTGATCATGAACTTGGTACGGATGGGGAGGTCCGCGAAGCGCCAACGCATCGTGCCGAAAGTACAGCGCACCGCGCTTGCCACGGGCTTCTACCTTTGGCCGCAACGGCCATGGCCGGTTAGCACACATGAAGGAACAATTCGAGGCGCTCGACGCGCGGACGGCGGAGGCGCTGCAAGGTGGCGGCCAGGACCGCATCGCTGCACAACACAAGAAGGGCAAATTGACCGCACGCGAGCGCGTGGACCTGCTCCTCGACGAAGGCAGCTTCCAGGAGATCGGCCAGCTGGTCACCCATCGGAGCGACAACTTCGGACTGGACAAGCAGGTCTTCCTTGGCGATGGCGTGGTCACGGGCCATGGCCGGATCGATGGTCGCCTCGTCTATGTGTTCTCGCAGGACTTCACGGTGCTGGGCGGATCGCTCGCGGAGGCCCATGCCGCCAAGATCTGCCGGATCATGGACCTGGCCATGCAGAACGGCGCTCCGGTGATCGGCCTCAATGACAGTGGCGGCGCGCGCATCCAGGAAGGCGTGGTCAGCCTCGCGGGTTACGCCGACATCTTCTATAGGAACGTGCGCAGCAGTGGCGTGGTCCCGCAGATCAGCGCCATCCTCGGGCCCTGTGCCGGCGGTGCGGTGTACAGCCCGGCCCTCACCGATTTCGTGATGATGACCGAGGGGACGAGCTACATGTTCGTCACCGGGCCCAACGTGGTGAAGACCGTGACCCATGAAGAGGTGAGCAGCGAGGACCTCGGTGGTGCCTCCACGCATGCCTCCAAGAGCGGGGTCGCGCACTTCACGGCACCGAACGAGCTCGACGCCATCCGCCAGCTCCGCCAGCTGATCTCCTATATCCCGAGCAACTGTGAGGAGGACCCACCCATGGTGGACTACCAGCCCGGTGATGAGCTGCGTCCCGAACTCGACACCATCATCCCGGAGAACCCGAACCAGCCCTACGATATCCGCGAGGTGCTCAATGCGGTGATCGATCCGGACAGCAGCATGGAAGTGCATGCCGACTATGCCCGTAACATGGTGATCGGCTTCGCGCGCGTGGCCGGCCGCACCGTTGGTTGCGTGGCCAATCAGCCCGCCACCCTGGCCGGTGTGCTCGATATCGATGCAAGCGTGAAGGCCGCGCGCTTCGTGCGCTTCTGCGATGCCTTCAACATCCCGCTGCTCGTCTTCGTGGACGTGCCCGGTTTCCTCCCGGGTACGGACCAGGAATGGCGCGGCATCATCAACCACGGAGCGAAATTGCTGTACGCCTTCAGTGAGGCCACCGTGCCGCGGATCACCGTCATCACACGCAAGGCGTACGGCGGAGCGTATGATGTGATGAACTCCAAGCACATCGGTGCCGACATGAACTTCGCCTGGCCCGGCGCGGAGATCGCCGTGATGGGCGCGAAGGGTGCGGCGGAGATCATCTTCAAGGGGGAGATCGCGAAGGCCGCGGACCCGGCCGCCAAGCTTGCCGAGAAGGAGGCCGAGTACAAGAAGCAGTTCGCCAATCCGTACGAAGCCGCGGCGCGCGGCTATGTGGATGCGGTGATCCGACCCTCCGAGACGCGGAAGCACATCATCGCCTCGCTGGACATGCTGCGCAATAAAGTGGAGAAACTCCCCCGCAAGAAGCACGGGAACATCCCGCTCTGATCCGCGTATCAAGGGCTTCGCCTCGCACATGAAGTTCACCGTCGTCACGCCCAGCTTCGGGCAGCTCCGCTACCTCCGCCTCAACGCCGCTTCCGTGGCCGACCAGCGCGCACCGGGCATCGAGGTGGAGCACATCGTGCAGGATGGTGGCAGCAAGGATGGCACCCGCGAGTGGCTGAAGGAGCAGACCCTGATCACCGCGGTACCCGAGCCCGACGAGGGCATGTACGATGCCATCAACCGCGGGATCTTGAAGGGTACCGGCGATGTCTTCTCCTGGCTCAACTGCGACGAGCAATACCTGCCCGGCACATTGGCCGCGGTCAAGGCCTACTTCGAGCAACACCCGGAGGTGGACATGGTCGCGGGTGATACCATCGTGGTGGATGCACAGGGTGCGTACCAATGCCACCGCAAGGCCGTGGTGCCGACCACCGGCATCCTGCGTCTGGGGCGCACGCCGGTGCAGAGCTGTTCCCTCTTCTTCCGGGCCCGGCTCGTGAAGGGTGATGGGGCCGTGCTCTTCGATCCCCAGTGGAAGGCCATGGGCGACTGGGCCTGGCTTCGCGATCAGGACGCGCGCGGAGCGCGCATGGAACGCCTGCCGCGCTTCCTCGCCACCTTCGTGGATGATGGTGGTAACCTCGGCATGAGCCCCCAGGCGATCAAGGAGACCCGCGCGGTGTACGGAGCCCTGAGCACCTGGCACCGCGCGACGGAATACGTGGTGCGCGGCGCGGACTACTTCCGCAAGTTCATGGATGGGTACTACTCCCAGAAGCCCTTCGACTACGCGATCTATGAGGTGGACCCCACCCGTCCCTCCGGTGTTTCTGCGGATCGGCGCGTGCGCCATGTGGCCCGGCCCACCTGGCATTGGAAGGGCCGGGCCCACTGAGCCGACCGAGGGCATTCACCCTATTTCCAGCCTCGGATAACTTGCGGCCCCCAACGCGACGCTTCAAGGTTCACGCTTGCTGACAGGTCATCCCTCGTCGGCATGTCCGGGCCAATGGCGCACCTAGTGCAGGTATGGTCCAACGTATGGCCCCTCTCCGATCAGCCTTCATGGCGGTTGCCATGTCCTGTGCGATCATGGACCTCGGCGCTCAACAGGACCCCACCTGGCCGGAGGTCCAACGGATGAAGGAGGATACCACCAAGGTCCTCCGGCTGTCTGACCTGTGCTTCGGTTACCGGAGGAAGGATCCGGACTCGGCCTTGTACTTCGGGGGGCGGGCGCTTGAGCTGGCCAGGAAGCTGCATTATCCCAAAGGGGAGGCCCAAGCCTTGAACGACCTCGCCATCATCCACCTCGATCGCAGTGCGTTCGCCGAGGCGGATAGTGCGCTGCGTGCGGCCCTGCGCATCCGCACCCGCATCGGCGATGAAGAAGGGGTGGGAGCCGTGCACAACAAACTGGGCAACCTCTATCAATCGCAGCTCCGACTGGAGGAAGCATTGGAGGAGAACCGACGGGCACTGGCCATCTTCGAACGACTTGGTCAACGGGCGAAATCGGCGATCATCCTGAGCAACATCGCGATCCTGGAGTTCAACCTGGGACAGAACGAGGAAGCCCTGAAGGACCATCGGACAGCTGCCGGGGTCCGGGAGGCGCTCGGTGACAGCGTCGGCCTGGCCATCTCCCAGGGCAACATGGCCAATGTGATGCTTGCCATCGGGGATACGGCGGAAGCGCTGACCATGCTCCAGCGGGCAGGGAGCTTCTTCCGCGGTCGGGACATGGAGCTGGAGTACGCCGTACAGGCCAACAACGAGGCAGGCGTGCGCCTGGAGCGCGGTGAGGTGCAACGTGCCGCTGCGTTGTACGCGGAGGCGCTCGCCATCCGTGAAGAAGCAGGTGACCGCAAGGCCATCGCCTCCTCCTTGATCGGTCTCGCGGACGCCAGCGCACGGTCGGGACGGATGGGCGAGGCTCGGCGCCTGGCGCTGCGCGGGCTGGGTATATCCGCCGAAGTGGGTGCCATCAGCGAACAGATGAACGCCTATCGAACGCTTGCTCGTATCCATGCGCGGCTGGGGCATGCGGACAGTACCCTGGCCTACCATGAACGATTCGCCGCCCTGCGCGATTCCGTGTTCAGCTCGGAGAACGGTCGGCGCATATCGGACCTGCAGGCGCGCCTCGGGATCGAACGAAAGGAACAGGAGCTGCAGCAGCAGCGGGCGGATATCAATGAGAAGAACCTGGCCATCGCCGAGCTCGATCAGCAGGCGGAACGGCGGAGGTACCTGCTCATCCTGGTGGCATCGGGGACCGGTGTGGTCGGGCTGCTCGCGCTCTTCCTGCTCCAGCGGCAGAAGCGGAAAGCGGAAGCGCTCCGCAACGCCTCGGTGATCGCCGAGCGGGAGCTGGGCCTGAAGGCCCTGGTGCACCGCACCGACGCGGAACGTAAACGCATCGCCTCTGAACTGCATGATGGCGTCGGCCAACTGCTCACCGGCCTTAAGTACCGGTTGCAAGCAGTGGCAGGGGAGGACGCTCGGCTCCACGCCGCGCTGACATTGGCCGATGAGGCCGGCAAGGAGGTCCGGGGTATCGCGCACAGCATGATGCCCCGTGCCTTGGAGGAGACCGGGCTGGTCCCCGCCATGACCGACATGTTCACGCGTTCCTTGAACGTTCCCGGTCTGGAGCACCATTTCGAACATCATGGCATGGACCGCCGCTTCGACACCGGGATCGAGACCGGTATCTATCGCATCGCGCAGGAGGTGGTGAGCAACATCCTGAAGCATGCCCATGCGCGACGGGTGGATGTCCAGCTGCTCGTCAATCAGGGCGCCATCGTGTTGATCATGGAGGATGATGGTGTCGGGTTCGATCCTTCCCGCATGGAGCAGGGGCTGGGTCTGCGCAATCTGAAGGACCGGGCGCGGATCATGCACGGCAACATCGATCTTTCGGCCCGCGAAGGCGGCGGTACGGTGGTCACCTTGCGCGTACCCTTGTCCGGAAGCACTGCAACATGAACGATCCGATCCGTGTGGCCATCTGCGATGATCACCGCGTGGTGACCGAGGCGCTGAGCGAACTGATCAACGGTATGGCCGGGGTCGATTGCGTTGGTACCGCCGGGAACGGGGAGGAGGCGCTGTTCATGCTCAAGCACATCCAGGTGGACGTGCTGCTCACCGATCTCGACATGCCCGCGATGGACGGCTTCGAACTCGCCCCCAAAGCGCGGGCCGAGCGTCCTGGGATCCGCATCCTGGTGCTCACCATGCACGACGAACCAGCGCTCGTACAGCGTGCAGCGGAGATCGGCGCGGACGGCTATGTGCTCAAGAGCGCCGGCAAGGACGAGCTCCTGCTCGCCATTCGTGAGGTGCATGCCGGCCGTCGGTACTTCAGCGGAACGGTGACCAGCAAATTGTTGGATGGCGGTGGTGGTGCGACCACTTCCGCGCTGCTGCAGGACCTGAGCACCCGGGAGATCGAGGTCCTGGCGGCGCTGGCCGAGGGTCTGGGTAACAAGGAGATCGGCGCACGCCTCTTCATCAGCCCGCGCACTGTGGATACACACCGCACCAACCTCATGCGCAAGCTGGACACCCACAACCTCGCCGGCCTCGTGCGCATCGCCATCAAGGCTGGTCTTGTCCGATAAGCTCCCCGCATGCGGCGATCGATCCGGTCCGTTCAGGATCCTTAACACGGCTTCGCCCGGCACGGACCCTAACTTCGGACCGAACACAACCCTTGACCATGCTCTTCAAACTCACCTCCCTGCTGGCCATCGGCGCGCTCGCCACGATGCCCCACGACCCGCTACCCGACCTGGAGATCGGTACCAGCCTTCCCGCATCGGACATCCGGATGAAGGATGTGAGCGGCAAGGAACTTTCCCTGAAGGACGCCGCTGGGAAGAACGGCTTGCTGGTGATCTTCTCCTGCAACACCTGCCCCTTCGTGATCGGCAACGAGGACAGTCAGGGATGGGAAGGCCGTTATCCGGAGCTGGCCGCCTACACGCAGCGTCATGGCGTCGGCATCATCTTCGTGAACAGTAACACAGCCAAGCGTGACAAGGGCGATGGCTTCGCTGACATGCAGGCGCGCTACCAGGAGAAGAAGTACGCCGGACACTACGTGCTGGATGAGGGGAACAAGGTGGCCGATGCCTTCGGCGCACGCACCACCCCGCACGTCTTCCTCTTCGACAAGGACCTCAAGCTCGCCTACAAAGGCGCCATCGATGACAACGTGGGCGATGCCGCCGCGGTGAAGGAACGCTATGTGGAGAAGGCCGTGGCCGACGTGGCCGCTGGCAAGTCCGCCGATCCTGCCGTTACGCGCAACATCGGTTGCAGCATCAAGCGCGTGGCCGTGGAGCACAAGCATTGATCGTTCACCCTTCGCAACGCCGCGTCATCCGTGCATGGCGCGGCGTTGTTCATTTGTTGAAAACAATGTGCGGGACGCCCGCAGGGAGGGCTGTTCCTTTGCGTCAAAGGACTTCCGGATGAACGTTCTATTGATCGGTGGGGGCGGCCGCGAACACGCCATGGCCTGGAAGATCGCCCAGAGCTCCTTGCTGGACGAGCTCTACATCGCCCCGGGCAACCCGGGTACGGTGCGGCATGGTCGCAATGTGGTGCTGGACCTCCACGACCAGAAGAAGCTGCGTGCCTTCCTGCTCGAGAAACGCATCCGCATCGTGGTGGTGGGGCCGGAGGGCCCCCTGGTCGACGGTCTCCATGATCGCATCGCCGATGATCCCGAACTGAAGGAGGTCACGGTGATCGGGCCCCGGAAGGAGGGCGCACGGCTCGAGGGCAGCAAGGACTTCGCCAAGGAGTTCATGTTCCGCCACAACATCCCGACCGCCGCGCATCGCAGCTTCGGCAAGGGTCAGTTGCAGGAGGCCATCGACCACATCGAACGATCGCCCGCGCCCTATGTGCTCAAGGCGGATGGACTGGCTTCCGGCAAGGGCGTGGTCATCACCAGCGACAAGAAGGAGGCGGCCAAGGTGCTGAAGGACATGCTGCAGGACGGTCGCTTCGGTGCGGCTGGCGAGCGTGTGGTGATCGAGCAGTTCCTCAAGGGTATCGAGGTCTCCGCGTTCCTCATCACCGATGGGGATTCCTTCAAGATGCTCCCCGGCGCCAAGGATTACAAGCGTATCGGTGCCGGTGATGCCGGACCGAACACCGGCGGCATGGGCGCGGTATCCCCGGTGCCCTTCGCTGACCGCGACTTCATGCAGAAGGTGCACGACCGCGTGGCGGCCCCCACCATCCGCGGGTTGAAGAAGGACGGCATCGCCTACAGCGGCTTCCTGTTCATGGGACTGATGAACGTGAACGGCGAACCGTACGTGATCGAATACAACGTCCGCCTCGGCGACCCGGAGACCCAGGCGATACTGCCCCGCTTGCGGAGTGACCTATTGGACCTGTTCGAAGGCATCGCCTCCTCGACCCTCAGCGAGCGCCATGTGGATGTGGATGACCGCACGGCCGTCTCCATCGTCCTGGCCAGCGAGGGCTACCCGGGCGAGTACGCGACGGGAGCGCCCATCGTGGGCATGGAGCTCGTACGGGACGCCTATGTGTTCCAGAGCGGCACCGCGATGAAAGGAGAGCAGTTGGTGACGGCCGGAGGGCGGGTGCTCACCGTGACCGCGTTCGGGAAGGACCTGGAACAGGCGATCATGAGCGCCCAGCGCTCAGCCGCGCTCATCGACTTCGAAGGCCGCTACCTGCGTCCGGACATCGGGTTCGATCTGGTGAAGCAACCGTCCACCAAAGCAGCACCTCCGGTGGCCCGTTAAGCCAGGGTGCCTTCCTGCTTGGCCTTCCGGTTGTACCGGCCTTGCATGTTCAACCAGTACACCAGGCCGAAACCCAGTACCAAGCTGAACAACGTGACCGGGAACCAACCCATCCAAGAGAGCAGGCGCAAAGCCTCTTCGATGAAGTGGCCGGTGGCGAATACGATCTTCTGCATCGTTCAGGAACTGTGACCGGCCAAAGATAGACAGTCGCCCGGAACCCGCCCGCTCATGCTCGTCCAGCTCTTCCGTAGCAACCGACCCGGAGTCCTGCTATTGTTGCTGCTGTTGGTCCCGGCGCTGTTCTGGCCACATCTGCTGGCGGCACCTCCCGACCTCTCCGGTGGCATGCCGCTGGCCCGCCTCTTCGGCGGGTTGTTCGGCCTGGGCAGCTGGGTGCACGGGGCGGTGGTCCTGGCCCTCGTGGCGATCCTGGCCATTCAGGTGACGGTGCTGATGAACGAGACGGAACTGGCCGTGCGACGCAACCACCTGCCCGGCCTGTTGGTGCCGCTGGCCGTGGCCTTGGCCATATCCCCCGGTGCGGCAGGCGCGGCCTTCCTGGGCACCCCCTTCATCATCTGGGCCATGCACCGCACCTGGAGCATCTCCAGCGGCAGCAAGGCCTTGGGCGCGCTCTTCGATGCGGGCCTCCTCATCGGACTGGCCGCTATGTGCTACATGCCCTATGCCTTCCTGCTGGTGGTGGTCTGGGCTTCGGTATCGGTGATCCGTCCGTTCCAATGGCGGGAGTACCTGGTTCCCTTCCTGGGTGTCGTGGTCATCTTCTACATGGCCTGGGGCGTGCACCACCTCCTGGATACCCCCTCCTGGGATCCCCTGCGCACGGTGGCCGCTTCCACCATCGGGCCCGGCCGCACTCCCCCGGGTTATGGCTGGACCGTGGGCCTCGTCCTGGTCCCCTTATTGCTGATCGCCATGCTCCGCTTCACGGAGTATTACGGCCGCGGTGTGGTGCGGGAGCAGAACATCCGGAGCGCTTTCATCGCCCTGGTGCTGACGCTGGTGCTCCTGGGGGGGCTGGTCCAGCTGATCACCGGGCTCTTTCCCGTGGCCGTGGTGGCCATCCCGGGCGCCGTGCTGGCGACCTTCGCCTTCCTGGGCACGCGCCGGGCCTGGGTGGGTGAGGCCACCGTGCTCTGCCTGCTCGTGCTGGCCATCTGGTCGCAGTACACGGGGTCCTGAGCGCACCTGTACCTTCGCGCCGCGCGCGGGACATCACACCGTCGCACCCATCGCGATGAAATTCGGCGTCGTCACCTTCCCGGGATCCAACTGCGACGAGGACATGATCCATGTGCTCGGAACCCTGTTCGACCAACCCGTGGAGCGGCTCTGGCACAAGGAGCACGACCTGAAGGGCGTGGACATGGTGGTGCTCCCGGGCGGCTTCTCCTATGGCGATTACCTGCGCAGCGGTGCCATCGCACGTTTCTCCCCGATCATGCAGGAGGTGGTGGCACACGCGAAGAAGGGTGGACTCGTCTTCGGTGTGTGCAACGGTTTCCAGGTGCTGTGCGAAGCGGGACTGGTGCCGGGCGCGCTGCTGCACAACGACGGACAGAAGTTCGTGGCGCGCAACACCTGGATCCGACCCGCCACCCGGCGGACCGTGCTCACCAGCCTTGTACCGGACCGTGCGTTGAAGATCCCGATCGCGCACGGCGAAGGACGCTACCACGCCGATGCGACCACCCTGAAGGCGTTGAAGGACAACGACCAGGTGCTCTTCCGCTATTGCGATGCCGAGGGCCGGATCACCGATGAGGCCAACCCGAACGGGAGCAAGGAGAACATCGCCGGGGTGTGCAACAAGGAGCGCAACGTGTTCGGTATGATGCCGCATCCGGAACGAGCGGCGGATGAGCGGCTCGGGAATACCGATGGTCGCTCGCTCTTCGACTCACTGTTGAAGACGGCCTTGACGAGCGCCTAAGGGACGATGCGACGAAGGACCGGTCCGATCCGCTTGGTGCGTTCCGGCTCGAAGGTGATCGCGTATCCATCCCCACCGGTCCCCTTCCATCCATCCAGTTCGATGCCCTCCGCAGGCGTGAATACCATGCGCATGGGAATGCCTTGGAAACAGAATATCTCCTGTGTTCCCGGTCGCAACGGCATTCCTTCGAGCGTGAGCGTCCCTTCGTCCTCCGCCGGGACCTGGACCGTGATCCGCCGGACCTTCCGGCCTGTGGCCTGGCCCAGGTAGGCGCTCAGGTATCCGGGCCGTTGGTCGATGAACTCGCTCATCCACTGCTCGGACTCCGCCGGTGCCGGCCGGGGCATCTCGTCGTTCCATCGCGCATGGTCTGCTTCCAGCCATACGCGATCCGCCGAGAACAAGCTATCGAGCAGGTCTTCGCCCACGGTTGGTGATAGCGCCGTGGAGAGCAGTGCGCACATGCGGGTCAGCAGCAACGGCTCCAGCTCCGGATGTGCGAGCAATTGTGGGATGTACGGCGTTTCCGCAGCCGCACCCGAGGCCATGCGTTCCACGCTGTTCTCCTCATACGGCGCCCAGAGGTCCATGTCGAAGAGCACCCAGCGCCAACGGCCTCCCGGCACACGCGGGCGGTAGAGGCGCACGTTGAGGTCGTGATCCGCGCGACCGGTCCAGAGGTCCAGGCAGGCGAGGTCGATCAGGTTGGCCACATCGATTTGGCGCTGGAGGCTGTCGAAGGGTGCCAGGGCCATCAGTTGTGCGATGGCCGGTCCGAAGGTGGCATCACTCCCGGAGAGCACCCGCGCGGCAGGGCCTTCCAACACATGCACCGCGCCAGCACCACTGATCCGCTCGAGCCATTGCCTGTCCTTCGGCGGCATCCAACGGTAGAGCCCCCAATAACGGCCGTTCAGGTAAAGGGGCACGGGTCGCGATGGTTGCACATCCACGTGAAGCTCGTTCCGGAGGACGGTGAGTTCCACGAAACGATTGCGCAGGTAGGTGTGCGCACCGGCATCCGCCCGAAGGATGCCTTCCTGGAAAAGCTCGGCATCGCTCAACCGAAGTCCCTGCGCCGGACTGTCGTACCGGTCGCGTGCGTGCAACTTGAAGGAGCGTTTCGGCAGGCTGCGCGACCCGCTGCCGTGGATGCTGAGGCCGATGGGCACCGGTGGATCCGCAGTACCGTTGAACTTCACCATGGCCAGGCGCTCCCACGAACGACCGCGACGGCTGAAGTTCGCATGCGCCCCTTCCACGTTGATGCCGACGCTATCGTCGGAAAGTCCGGTCTCATCCATGGCGATGGTGATGCCGTCCGTGGGTGCGTCGCCGCGATGAAAGGTGGAACAGAACTCCTTGCTGGGCAGTCGACCATCCGCGAACGCGCGTGCCCGCACGACCATGTCGCGGTCCACCTCGATCGGGTGTTCGTAAGGCAGACCGTGTTCCGCCGTGGGCTCGGTGCCATCCACGGTGTATCGGATCCAGGCTCCCTGATCGGCGATCAAGGGCAGGATCGTCCGCGTGTCGAGCAGTGCGAGCGAGGTGTCCACCATGGGTGTGGCCGTGCGTCCATGCACGGGTCGCCCGCCCGTGTTCGGCGCTCCGGGTGTGGCCTCGGTGAAGAAGCTCCATTGCTCACGGTCCCCATCGCTCAGGCGCCCCACGCTGAGGTCGCCCGCCATGGCCGGATACGTGAAGACGTCCTGTACGGTGAGCCCATCCGCTGCGATCAACAGCAAGGTGCCCCCCTTCCGCGGCAGGGTGAAGCCGGCATGGTCAGGACCACGGTCCGTACGGCCATCGAACCAGATGATCCGATGTGCGCGGGGTGCGATCGGTAACGGTCCCTTGAGGATGTGGGTGCGACCGACCACCGCGAACCGCATGCCCGCCACATCGATCTCCTTGTCCGTGGGATTGAACAATTCCACCCAGTCGGGCGTGCTGCCATCGGCCGCGATGTGCGTGTGCCGATTGGCCGCTTGAAGTTCGTTGATGAGCACGCCGTCCTGTGCGGATGCGGCGAACGTGCTCGTCCACAGCAGGAGGATACAGCCCTTCTTCACCGGCCGAAATTAGGGTAATGCCACCCTACAGGGCATTCCTGGTCACATAGTAACGCCACGCCACAATGCCCTTCTGCACCGTGTTCAACCGGAGCAGGTCCTTGTCCCAGAGTTTGGGAAGCAGGAGCTTGTTCAAACGCGCGAGCAGACGGAAGATGGAGCGACGCATGTTCAGTGGTGTTGCAGGCCACAATCCTCTCCGGCCCATTCCAGTTCGATGGTGGCATGGTGGATGCCCATGGAGGTGAGCACCTCCCGGGCGGTGGTCTTCAGGCGCAGGGCGGCGGGCAGGTCCACATCGGCCACCACCAGGTGAACGGTGTGGATGATGAAGCTGCCGTCCAAGGTCCAGGTGTGCTGGTCATGCAGGTCCTTCACATGGGGGATGGCCATCAACCGTGTGCGCACCTCCTGCATGTCCAATGATCCCGGCGATCGTTGCATGAGGATGCCAGTGCCCTTTCGCAGCGTTCGTATGGCGTTGTAAAGGATGAAGCAGCTGATACCGATGCTCAACAGGGGATCAACGATGGTCCAGTTGGTGAAGTGGATGAGCACGCCCCCCAGCAGGACCGCCGCCCAGCCGAGCACGTCCTCCAGCAGGTGCAGGTACGCGCCACGTTCGTTCAGCGTTCCTCCGCCGTGCAGCTTCCACGCCGCGAAGCCGTTCATGACCAGGCCGAAGACCGCGATGCCGATCATGCCCTCCGCATTGGGGGTGGTGGGTTGCCACAGCCTGGGTACCGTCACGATCAACATCCCGATTGCCCCGACGATGAGGACCACGCTGGTCAACCAGCCGCCAAGCATGCTGTACCGGCCGTAGCCGTAACTGTATTCCGCGTCGCGCCCCTTCGTGGCCACCCGCTGCAGGTACCATGCCGTTCCGAGCACGAGACAATCGCCCGCATCGTGGAAGGCATCGGTGAGCACGGCGATGCTTCCGGTCCACCAGCCGCCAATGACCTCCACGAGCGTGAAGGCGAGGTTGATGAAGAAGGCGAGGGAGAGGGCACGTGCGCTCGTGGCGTGCACATGACCATGGGAATGGCCATGATGCTCATGAGCGTGGTCGTGGTGACCGTGGTCGTGCGGCATGGTGGGCGAAGGTAGGTGGGGGCTTGTTGGGCGAGCCCATATCCACCACCTCAGCGCAGCCGGGTCAGCTGTCTACAATCGCTCCAAGGCTTCCATCAGCTCTTGCTTTTTGCGGCGGGACACCGCTACGCTCATCCCGTTGGACATGATGGCCTCGCCGCCCTCGCCCTTGATGTATTTCCGGATGTGCTTCTTGCTGATGAGGTAGGAGTTGTGCACGCGAATGAAGTCCTGCTCCCCGAGCAAGTCCTCGAACTCCTTGAGCGTGCGCGAGATGACCATGCGCTTCTCGTCGCGCATGTGCAACGTGGTGTAGTTGGAGTCTGACTCGCAGACCAAGATCTCGTTGACATGCACGAGCTCTAGCCCGTCGCTCACAGGCAGCGCGATGACACGGTCTCCGATGGAGCGGTCGATGTTCTTGAGCAGCATATCCACCATCACAGGCTTCCGTTCATTGCGAACGGCTTGCTCTGCCTTGCTGATGGCCTCGGAGAGTTCACTAGTGTCGATTGGCTTCAGCAGATAATCCAGTGCACTGAACCGGATCGCCTGTACCGCGTAGCTCTCATGTGCCGTTGTGAAGATGACATGGGGACAGTCTGCCCCCAAGGATCGAAGCAGGTCGAAGCCGGTCCTGTCTTTGAGTTCTATGTCAAGGAAGAGTACCTGGGGCGCGGTTCGGCGAATGAGCTCGATGCCGGATGGCACGTCATCCGCCGTGCCGAGCAGCTGGACCTCGGGATGCCTGCGGCCCAACAGGTTCAACAAGAGGTTGCGGGGGGCTTCCTCATCATCGACAATGACGGCGGTCAGTGCTATGGCCATGACGGTTTATTGCTGTGCGGAAGATATCACCTGACCACCAACCGGTCGATACGCATCGCGCCATGGACCACATACACCCCAGGCAACTGTGGAGCCGTGAAGTGCTCCGTTGGGCCTGCGATCAACCGGCCGGAGAGGTCCCTGAGGATGACCCGTTCCGATGCGGTGACCGGCTGGCCGGGGGCCACGGGATTCGGATGGACCAACGGCCGATCGGGCAGGGTGCTGCGGTCCACGACGAGTACGTCCGAGAGTGTCCCACTCCCATCAGCATCCACTTGCCGGAGGCGATAGTAGCCCACCCCTGAGAGAGGCTCAAGGTCGTCCCAGGCATATTCCCGCAGCACGGTGCTGTGGCCTGCTGCTGCGACCTGACCGATCGGACTCCAATCACTTCCTTCCGCACTGCGCTCAATGATGAAGCGGTCGCTGTTGTGCTCGGAGCCGGTGGACCAGGAAAGCCTGACCGACTGATCGAGCGACTGGGCCGTCCAGGATATCAGCTCCACAGGAAGAACGATAGGTCCGCAATAGTTCGTGGTCAGGAACAGGTCCTGCACCTCGATCCCGGAGTATGCCTGAAGGGATGGTATTCGAGTGGACATGGGCACCATCGTGCATGGAACAGAGGTGTCCGAGATGCTGATGGGGCTCGCTGACCATGGCGCGCAGGGACCTCCGAACACGTCATTCCCGGTGAGCGGGTCGAATTGCGCGAATTCGACCGGATAGGAACCGTTGGGCAAGAAACCGAACGGCCCACCGCTGGCGACCACCGTGGTGCCATCATTGGAGAGGGCCATGCTGAAGAAGGAATAGAGGTCCGGGAACGAACGCTCCCAAACAACCGTGTTAGTCGGCAGCGCGATGCGCAAGGCGTACGCCATCCATGCACGGTTGCCCAAGAGCATGCACTCCTGTGTGGCCGGATCGAAGTACAGACCACCGACCATGTCCAGCTGCATGGGGGTGTCGATGGACCAGGTTGGCAAGGAAGTCCCTGGAACGGGTGGCACACGCACGACGAACATGTTGTAGTAGTCCCTGCTGAATGAAATGACCAGCCCCCCCGAGCCATCGGAGGTCATGGCCAAGGGGCGCTCATCGGCTGATGTCCCAACCAAATGGCTGCGGACCAGGGTGCCGTCAGTGGCGAAAGCAAGCAGAGCGAGATCGCCTCCGTTCGTGGCCGTGGCCGCCAGCACGTGCAACGTGTCATTCTGAAACAGCAGCCCACGACTGTACTGTAGATCCGGCTCGTTCAGGACCCTGACCCAGGTCGGCGCTCCTCCTGGGTCGAACCTCGCTACGACCACGTCCCCTTCTGCGGAACTCTCGACGCCACCGACCGCATAGATGCTGCCATCGGGCGCCTCCACGACGTCGCTGAAGTACTGTTGTCCGGGTCCCACGTTCAGCGAGGTGCTCCAAAGCAGGGCACCGGTCTGATCAAGCCGGGCGATGTGGCAGTTCGGGCTGTTCAAGACCTCCTGACCTACCACAAGGATGTCGCTATTGCTGGTGATGGCAAGGCCTTGATAGAAGGCGTTCGCGTAGTATGGAGTGCTGTTCCTCAGCTTCCTGGACCATTCGATGACCCCGTTGCTCATGCGGCAGACGGCGCCGAAACGGAACCCCTGTTCCACATGCCCACAGGCAATGACATCCGTGCCGATGATGCCCAGGCCATCGAGGAGTAGAAAACCTCCTGGCAACTGGGTCTCCATGCTGTACCGCTGCGCGAAGGCACACGGGGCCGCGAGCAGCAACAAGCTGATCGGCAGGACACAGCGTTCTGCCCGGCTGGAAAGGAAGTTTCGTGCGTTCCTATGCTCGTGGCGCCAAGGTGCACAGCGGGTAACCGGCCCAATGGACCCGAGGAAGCGTGAAAGAACAGGAAACTTTTTCACCCACCAACACCGTGGTCGGGTACATCCCAGTTCATGGCCCTGCACGCTGCCTGATGATCCGGTTGCTGCGAAGCTGCGCATGGAACTAAGCTGTGATGTGTGTACAGAACTCGCACTCGCTAGCTACCTCATCGCCGGGATGATCGAGCAACCGATGGCTTTTGGGCGCTGGTTGGCATCGGGCGGGTGTGAACCGCACCTGGATACTCCGTTGATGCATCACGCGGAACGTGGCGGTCTGTCCCAACCAAGTCTCAAGGTCGATCACGCCTGCTTCGATGAAGATGGCCTCTGACGCCTGCGATGCAGCCGGCTCCGATCGAACCAACTCGATGGAGCCGACCGCCTTCCCCTGATAAAGGATGATCCACTTGGCCGGTGCACCGATGCGCGCCCAGAGTCGGAAGTCGCCTTGCCTGCCGATCCCCGACGCGCGTCCAGTTGCAGCAAGGACCACGCGAACAGCATCCGGTCGCGCCGCAACGAAGCGGCCTTGCAGGCACACGCCATGTTGAGCAGGCATGAGCACGAGGCATAGGGCCGCCAGCGAAACAACGCACAGGCCGACAACGACATCGAGGGACAACTCTTCCATGCCGCAAAGTGCACTGCGCACCAAGGATCCACCAGCACCGCTGAGCGCGCGGCGGGGGACGCCGAGCAACTGGCATGGTTCGTCACGCCGCGTGCAGAGCGGGGCCCTTCACCTCCACGCGTGTTCCTGTGGGCGCTTCCATCCCCATTCGCCTCGATGCGGCCGGGGTTAACCCAGCCCACGGCTCGTCATGTGACCAGAGCGCATAGACCAAGGCCGACAATGACACCAGCGACAACAGCACTTGGGTGATGGCCTCGGCCGGCATGACCTCGCGGATCAGAGCCCCAGACAGGGACTACGCCAAGCTTATGGCGCATACGGTGGGTGTCGTAGCGCAGTTGGATCCGTGCGAGGCCGACCGCACTTGGTGAATGGCGCAAGCCCGTGTCGAAGGACACGGGCTTGCGCGGATCGGAAGCGGTGGCTCAGAAGCGCGCCAGTTGCTTGTTGTTGTGGCTGCTCACGGCGAACGCGCTCCACACCATGCCGAGCGGGATGGTCAACAGCAGACCGAGACCACCGGTGAACAGGACCACGGGGATGGTGAACAGGAACATGATGAAGCCGCCCATCACGGTGGCGTACAACATGCCCAGCGGGCCGAAGAGGAAGGAGAGGAGAAGGGCGATGCCGGTGCTCTTCTGCTTGATCAGGATAGTGGCGGTGGGACGGGTGGTTTCGGTACTCATGGCTTAGGGTTTTAGGTTCGGAAGCGGCAGCATGCCGTTCCTTATGATGCCAAATTGTGCCGGAACGCTTTCCTGCACCAGTGCGATCGAGCAGCTGGTGGCCTTGAGGTCTTGAACGGTATGAGAAAGCGCGTCGCGGAACTAAGCCTCGATCACGAGTGGCATGAACACCTCGACCCTGGTACCCTGTACCAGATCCACAAATCGGAATCCGGACTCCATCCCCCGTTGTTGCCCCAGCATTGCCAATCGATCTTTTGTGATGGTAGTGCCCAGGGAGGTCTTCGGCGGCGCATCCGTGAGCGGGGGTTGGTCTGGTGCCCGACGTCCTACGCCATTGTCCTCAACGGTCATGATCAATTGCCCCGCCTCCTGTCGGACCGTGAGCGCGATGTTCCCCTTTCCTTCCTTGCGTGAGATCCCATGCCAGATGGCATTCTCCATGAACGGTTGTAACACGAGCGGTGGCACCTGCGCTGTTTCCTGATCGATGGCAGGGTCGACATGGATCGAATAGTCGAATTTGTTGTTCATGCGTGCCTGTTCAAGGTCCATGTACAGTCGAAGAGCTTCCAGGTCCTGGGTCAGAGGAACCTCCTCCCGCCTGCTGTTCTCCAGCACCAGCCGCATGAGCCGCGCGAACTTGGTGAGGAAGCCACTGGCCAGGTCGCGTTCGTTCTCCTGCACGTAGTGATTGATGCTGTTGAGCGCGTTGAAGATGAAGTGCGGGTTCATCTGGTTCCGTAGCGCCTTCATCTGCAGTAGGGCCGCATCACGTTCAAAGCGCTCCCTGCGGCGTTTGCGGTCGATGCGATAGATCATGCCCCCACCGCCAAGGAGCAGGACACCGCCAATGCCGAACGCCCATGACCGGTTGCGGGCCTGCTCGCCCTCCAGGATGGCGATCTGCCGCTCGCTCTCGAGCTCGGCCATCGCAGTTGCGTGGGCGATGCTATCGGCCAGTTGCTTCCGATCGAAGTCATACCGCATCTGAAGGCGCACGGTCTTCTTGGCATTCTCCGCATTGTTCAAGCTGTCCTTCATCTGCTGGTGCAGCTCCAACATCTCCAATGCACGTGACCAGCTACCCTGCCGGGCAAGCCCCTCGTGAAGCACCTCGGTGGCGCGCAGGATGTTGACGGGATAGCCACTTTGCTGAGCGATGGATAGCGCTTGGTCGGCCAGCGTGATGGCCTCCTTCGTTCGCCCCTGCTTCAGTTTGGTCTTGGCGATGCTGTAGAGGGCGAATGATTCTCCTTCCCTGTCCTCAATGCTCTGGTCCAATTGCAGTGTGGCCTGGTAATAGTACAGCGCAGAGTCCGTTTGGCCTTCAGCCTCGAAATAATGCCCCAGCTTGTACAAGGCCGTGGCAAGCTCGCGCGGCGAATCGAGCTCCTTGCTCAATGCCAGACTGTGCCGAAGCTCCAGCAAAGCGCGGGGGCGATCGCCCTTGTTCTTCCAGAGGTTACCCAGGTGCCCGCGGACCAGGGCCTCACCTCGCCTGTCGCCGGTGGACAGGTAGAGGTCCAGGCTCTTCTGGAACTCCTGTAAAGCCATGTCCAACTCACCCTGGGCCTCCAGCGTGGAGCCAAGGTTCATGTGGTTGTCGGCCTGCCCTATGCGGTCGCCCATAGCGGTGTTGAGATCCAGCGCCTGGTGGTAGTAGCGCAGGGCCTGCCCAGGCAATCCCTGGTCGGCGTAGATCGTGGCGATGTTGTTCCTGCAGGTGGCCAATGCCTCGCGCTCACCCAATCGTGCATAGGCGGTCTCGCTGGATAGCAGGAGCTCGAGCGCCTCAGCCGGACGGCCGCGGTCCCGATGGTTCATGCCGATGTTCAGCAGCGCATGGGCGATGCCCCGCTCATCCTTGATCGCGCGGTAGATGGCCAGGCTGCGTTCCATATAGAACAACGCACTGTCCATTAGGCCGCGGGCCGTGTGGTACTGCCCGATGTTATTCAATGCCGCGGCCATGCGCTGCTGATCACCGGCGCGCTCGTATACCTTCAGTGCTTCGGTGAGGCACCGCCGCTGCTGAGCGTGATCGCCACGGGCCTCGTGCACCATGCCCTCGTTGTTCCAGGCGTCCGCTTCTCCGACGATGGCCCCGTTCGCGCGATGGATGGACCGGGCCCGACGGAAGCAGGCCAGGGCACTGTCCAGTTCGCCGTAGATGAAGTGGGTGACCGCCAAGTTGTTGATGGCCGTCGCCTTCTGCCGGAGTAATGCCGACCTCACCTGACCGTTGACACCCCCCCTGCCGAGAGCCTCGTCCGCTTGCCGTATCGCCTCCCGGCAAATGACCGCGTTCGTATCCGGGTCGGTGGCGTAGATGTGCTCGGACATGGCGATCAATGCACCGATGCGTGTGGTATCGTTCCGTGCCTTCACCAACACGCCACGCAAGGAATCCATCACTGCAACCTGAGCGCTTGCAGGCACTAAGGCAGTGAAAAGGATGAGAAGTAGCGACCAGCGGTGCCGGGCACCTGATCCGCTCCAGAACTGGCTATGTACTTTTCGGACCAGCACTGTTCAGGCCGCCTCTCTTAGGGGGAGGGTAAGTTCAACACGTTGACCATCCGGCAATGGCAGGACCTTGACCGAAGCCCTCTTACCGCCCTGCTTCATTAGGAGCGCCAAGCGGGCTTCTGTGATGTCCGTTCCGTTGGAGCGATCTGGTGCTGCCTGCTGGTTCACTGTATCGTATGGCAGATTGTCCTGTAGGGTGAGTACAATATTGCCGAGCTGCCTTTGAACCCGGATATGCAATAGCCCCGTGTTGTCGTGTAGTCCCATATGGTTCCAGATGACCTGTTCGACATAGGGCTGCAATAGCATGGGGGGAACCATGATCTCCTCAAGCTCAATATCAGGCTCAACGTCCAGGCGGTACTCCAATTGCCCACCCAAGCGCAAGCGCTCCAATTCCAGATAGTCGCGCAATACGCCAAGGTCTTCGGCCAAGCTCACTTCATCCTTGCGTGCGTTCTCCAAAACAGCTCGCATTAAACGTGCGAAACGGATGAGGAAAGAGGAGGCTAGATCCCGCTCATTGGCCTGCACATACGCGTTGATGTTCTGAAGGGCAGTATGGATGAAGTGGGGGTTGACCTGTGCGCGCCAGGCCCGGGCTTGGAGTTGGGCGGTTTGGCGGGTATGGCAGTGCTTACGACGGCGACGGTCTAGGGCGACGGCCACGACCCCTCCACCAACGAGCAACAGGCCTATACCCGCAATTGTAAAAGAGGTGGTGCGCTCTCGAACAGCCTTCACACTGGCAAACGACGCCTCCCTCTCTGATGCTGCTGACTCATTCGCTCTCGAAAGGCTGTCTTGTAAGCCCTCAAGTCGAATTTCCTCTTTCATTACCGAACGAGCTGCAAGCTTATGAACCTTGTCGCCTTGTAGACTATTAGACAAAAGCATGTGCAATACGCTCATATCGTACGCCTCATGATCACGGCCGACCTGGACATAGATCCTCGACAGCAACTCGGCTGACCTTTCTTGTTCCAATAGAATGCCATCCTCAATCGCCAGTCTATAAGCACGCTCTGCAATCTGTAGTGCATGTAGTGTTCTGCCGAGCTTCAGATAGCTCCGGGCCAAATTGTTCAGCAGCAGGGCTGGTAATTGGCTGATCTTATTCTCCAACGCGAGTCGAAGCGCCTCCTCATACTTGAGTATTGCTGCATCATCCTTACCTAGAAATGATAATGCAGATCCTCCATTGTTCACATACGTGCAGTATGACCGAAGCGCACCGACCCCAAGCGCCAGGACGGCAGCAGAGTCGTAGTACAGAATGGCATCATTCCAGTTCTCCGACCCCTGAGCAACACTTCCCAGATTATTCAGGCAAGCCGCTACGTAGATGACATCGCCTTGTTGTCGATGTATGCCCAAGGCTCTGGAGTAAAGTTGCTTTGCTTCGAGCAAGTAACCGGTGTCCTCCCAGAGGGTGCCTGTAGCGGTTAGGGAAAGCCCTTCAATACTCTGAAGACCGTGCTGCCGCCCAAGCTCAGATGCCAGCTCATAATTCTTCAGCGCCCGAGGAAGATCCCCCTGATACTTCCGAATATTCCCGATGTTCATGTAGCAAGATGCCACATGCTCATGCAGACCATACTTCTTACCTAGATCGATTCCACGTTCATAGTTCTCCAACGCACTGGAAAAGTTCAACTCCAACTCATCCACGTAGCCAATGTTGATGATGGAATGGGACAAACCCGCATAGACTTGGATGGAATCCAATCGAGGATCCGCACCTACGCGTTTGGCCAATTCGGTCCAGAGTGACAGCGCTTGGACGTAATGCTCCCTTGCCTTGGCGGTATGGGAGCGATTGTTCAATTCCAGGTAGGCCAACCAACCGTGAGCGTCGGCAATTCCACTGTGGTAGTTGGCCTTCGTTGCTAAGTGAAGGGCCTTCTCCGAGTAGTCAAATGCCACATCGGGATGTGACTGGTATTCAGCATTCGCAAGGTTCATCAACAATTCTACGCGGGCTGTATCGTTGCTTGCCTCCGCAAGGGCTGATTTGAGTGAGTCGATCTGCGACGATTGGCCCCGGACTGTACCAAGCATGGCCATCGCTGAGGCCATCGCTAGAACACGAGTGCGAAGTATGGAACTAAAGCAGGTCATCTAGTGATGGTAAGATAGCAGTATTCCGACCATCCACAGATCGGGGATGTTCGTTTGCCTACCTCAACAGTGTCACGTGCCCCCGCAACTTCTTCCGGCTTACGAACTCATGCGCATGAAGCTCCAACTGCCAGATGTACACCCCGTCCTGCACCGGGCCTCCAGCTACGCTTCCATCCCAAGCTTTAGCCTCATCGTTCGTCTCGAAGAGCATCTCCCCCCAGCGGTTCCATATAGTGAGGTTGTAGTCGCGTACGGCGAAGCCATCCAATGATGGCAGGAAGCTGTCGTTGATGCCGTCACCGTCGGGTGTGAAGCTGTTGGGAACGTAGATGAGCAGGTCCGGGTCGATGGTCACCTCCTGGTAGGCAGTGTCCAGACAGCCATGGATGCTGGTGACGATCTGTTGGATGAGGTAGGTGCCGAAGGTGGCATAGGTATGGAGCGGCTCTTGCTCGGTCGAGTAACTGCCATCCCCCAGGTCGTAAGCCCACTCCACAGCCAACTGTGCCGTGTCCACCATCTGGATCTCTGGTGAAAGGATGCCGGTGCGGTTGGGACTGGGATGGAATCCGGCGATGGGCAGCGGATGCACCGTGATCAGGTCCGAGATGGTCAGCGAGTCCTGGCAGCCATTGCCACTGGTCACCACAAGCCCGAGCGCATAGGCGCCAGCCGTGTCGAAGGTGAAGGTCATGGTGGGTCCCTCGCCGGTCACCGTTCCATTGATGGTCCACAGCCAGGAGCTGTTCGTGTAGGGTGCCGGGATCGTGCTGGCGTCGGTCAGTTCGACCGGGTCGTTCACGCACAGCACGGTATCGGTCGGGACGAAGGATACCTGGGGCAGTGGCCAGACCTCCAGGGTGTCGGTGAGCAGGGTGGTGCATCCCTGGTCGCTCACGGTCTGCAGCTTGATGGGGAAGAAGCCTGCGGAGGAGAAGGTGTGAACGGCGGTGGTGCCGGAGTAGTTGACCGGACCTGCATCCATGGACCACTGCGTATCCGCGATGCCTCCCTGGGGAATGGTGGATGTGCTGCTCATCGTGGTGCTCTGCCCGAAGCAGTTGGGGTCCACGACCATGCTGTTCACCGGGGCGGGGTGGATGACCATGCTGCGTGTGGCGGTATCAGCGCAGCCGAAGGCCGAGGTCACGATGAGCGTATCCGTGGAAGTGCCCCAGAGCTGCCACGAATGCGAGGGGGACGGACCCATGGCATCTCCGCCATCGCCGAAGCGCCAGACCCAGGTGGCGACAACATCCACACCGCTGTTCCATGCGATGGTGGAGGCATCCGTGTAGAGGACCGTGTCGTACTGGCAGGCATTGTCCGATATGAAGCTGGCCACGGGCACGGGATGGATGATCACTTCCCCATCCAGCGAGCCCACGCATCCGCGGTCCGAGGTGGCCGTGAGGGAAACCGGGATCGTATCAGGAACCGGATAGTCGAACGGACCCACTTCCTCACTGGAGAGAGGTCCCTGCCCAGAAATGTCCCAGGCCCAACTTTCGATGGTGCCCGAGGTGATCGTGCTCGTGTTGGTGATGGTCAACGGCGCATAGGTGCAGACATCAGGCGCGCTGAACTGCACTTGGGGCAGTGGATGCACGGTGAGCACCGTATCATTCGTGCTGAAGCACCCTTCGGCGTTCTGATGGATGTACCGGATGCCCACCTGCTGCGCTGCTGTGGGTGCTGGAACCAGGGCTCCGGGGTCGAACAGGGCAGGCAGCAGGGTCCAGACCGTGCCATCATAGCGTGCGCTGAACGTTCCTCCGGGCAGGTCCACAAAGGGGGTCAGGTCGAACGGGTCGGCGTTGATGCAGGCATGGATACTGTCGAAGACCACGGCCGTTGTATCGTGGATGGCGAAGGGTATATCCAAGGTGCTCGTACAGCCATTTCCATCGGTGTATGCGTATGTAACCATGTTGGGACCGCCTCCGATAACGAGTGGGTCCGTAGAGTTTGAGGGCCAAGAAAAGCTCCCGAGATCCGGATCGATATCGGGATCAGGAAGTGGACCGGAGTTGATGCAGAAGGGACCAAATGGTTCCGCCGCAATAGCTGGCAACGGGTTTACGATCAAATCGATAGTATCCACATCCACGCATTGGTAATACTCAGCCGTGGCAAGGAACTGCGTTGTTTGGGCAGGGTGCAGCCCATAGTTCCATGGCAGGCCTGGAACCACATCCGTGCTGGGGGCGAACGTGACGGCATCAATGCCGAATGGAGGAGAGTGTGTGAATACAGCCCATGAGGTATCGCCTTCACATAGGATAGGGTCGTAACTGACCGATACATCATAGGGGAGTACCACGATGGAATCGACGCACGGGTAAAAGACGTCGCATTGGTTCGGGAACCCCACCTGCAACGTCGGACAATAAATCCCCGCAGAACCAAAGCAATGATCGGGGGTTGGCCCGCTTCCTCCGCTTCCATCCCCAAAATCCCAGAGATAGGTTACGCCAGCGGCTAGCGGATTGTACACCTCAAACTGCACGCAATATGGCGCACAGTTCGCCGTGTCGATCGGAGTCCAAGTCCATGGACCTAATACATTGCCTAGTCCGAGGAGGTCATGGATCGTGTCTATTGCCGTGCAGTTACTGAAGCCACCGGGTCCGCTCACAGCAACGACAAGATCATAGACCCCCATTGGCAGTGTTGCGGATGCACAGGGGTTAGATGAGTTGAACGACAGCACCTCCGGAAGACCCGAAGGAAAGATGCGCAGCAGGGTATAGCTGTAGTTGTTCCCGGCGGCGACATTCGTATCGCAAGCTTCCATGATGAATGCACAACCCAACGGGGTGAATGTGGTATCAATCGATGGTTCCGGCGTATACACTTCAACCGTCTGGCAGAGCGTGTCCGGGCAATTGTACTGTGCGTCCAGAAGGCTCAAGCACACTTCATAAATGCCATTGTCCATGAAGACGTGGTCCATGGTGGTTCCACCCGGCACCGAAACACCATCAATAGACCATGCATGCCCTGTTCCGGATGTCCCGGCCTGCTCTGCGAATTGGATTTCCTGACCTAGACAAGGTGTGCCATCGCTGACACTGAAAGTAGAAGCGGCGGTGGAGGGGAACATGATGGTTCCGGTCTGGCCATCAGAGCAGGTGCCTTGACCCCCCTCCAAACGCACCTCCAGGTAGCCGGGCGGGTCATCCAGGCATAGCGCCTCCGCCTCCGTGTTCCCGAGGATCACCACCCAAGGGCCGAAAGGGTTGAGCCGGTATGACCACAGGTAGCTGTCCAAGCTGTTATCTGCGGTCAGGTCCACACAATACGGACCACATGGGTTGGTGACCGCATAACTGAAGGTCGCGAAATCCGGTGCCGTACTGATGGTGATCGCATCCTGGTACACGGTGGTATCCGTGCAGCCATTGATGTTCGTGGCGATCGCTGTGATCGTATAGGCGCCGGAATTCTCATAGTTCACGCATGCGGGAAAGATGTTCCCGCCTTGGAAGGGGACTATCCAGCTGGTCTCTGGTGCCGGGCTATCGGTGTAGCTTACATACCAATTGACACAATCATCGATATCGTCGGGCGGCGGTGTGCACCCCTGCGCCGTGGCCACCAGTGTATTGTCATTGCCGAAAGCGACCTCCCATTCCATGTTGTAGGTCTCCGTGCTGCTGAACACCACGCAGAGGGGAGGGCATCCGCTGGTCGGTGTGAACTGGAGCTCTGCGCTCGGTATGTCGATGTAGACCTCGAAGCAGCGGGTGTGCGGACAGGAAGAGGTGTCTGCGGCAGCCGTCAAGCATACCGTATAGGTGCCCTCGTTCGTGTAGACATGCGTAGGGTTGAGAATACCGGGCGCATCATTCACCACGTCGCCGGTCAATTCGGTGCCGTCGCCGAAATCCCAGAACAAGCTATCGGCGAAGATCGATTGGTCGGAGAAGGATACTTCGAAGGGGGCGGTGCAGCTCTGGGTAATGGTGAAGTCAGCGACCGGCCCCCAGATGCAGATGGCGTCGGTGATGGTGGAATCGGCCATGCAACCGTCGTTGGAAATGGTCAACGTCACATCAAAGCAGCCTGTGTCGTTGTACATGTAGTTCACGGAGGGTCCTGGTGTGGTCACGGTCCATCCATCACCGAAATCCCACAGATACTGTGAACCATTGGGATTATCCGCTTGGAGGGAAACGCCAGCTCCGGCGCACAAGGCCTGTGGCACGGGTCCGAACCCCGCATCCAAGGCGGGTGATACCAGGATGCTCCGGCAATCGGTCACCGTGCAGCCGGATGCGGTGGTCACGGTAAGGCAGATGCTGTAGTTGCCCGTGGCGCTATATGACCAGGTCGGGTTCTGCGCATTGCTGTCCTCTCCGCCGCCATCGAAGTCCCAGGAGTAGGTGTAAGGGGCTTCGTCGGGAATGACCTCCAGATCGAACTGCGGTGCGATGGTCTGGCCCACGCAAGCGCCAAAGGGAATGCCGGACAAATCCAGCTCCGGCAGGTCGATCTCGACATTGACCTGCTCCGTTGCGGTACAGCCCTGGTCATTGGTGACCACCAGCTCCACCATGCTGCTTGTGGAGAAGGTCCACGTGAGATCGGTGGTCGTGGCCTGCTGCACACCATTGACCCGCCAGCTATAGCCCAGCGTGCCACTGCCACTGGATTGGTTCGTGAACGACAGTGTTACCGGAGAGAAGCACACGGTGGTATCGCCCGGCGAGAAGGCTGCAACAAGCGGATCGAACACCTCAATGGTCAACGTGGTGTCGGCGACGCACGTGGATGAATACGCTACTTGCACGCACACCTGGTACGTACCTGCAGGGCTGAACGCGTAGCTCCAGTTCAACCCGCTGCCATCGACGCTCCCGTCGCATCCGATGTCCCACTGCACCGAACTGGGTGATGCCGGTTGGGTGCCGCCCGCCGAGAACGTGACGGGCACGCTGGCACAGGTGGGCGATGGGCTTACGCTGATATCCAGAAGGGGTGAATCGAAGATCACCACGGGGTGGCACACCTCATGGCTGCATCCGCCGCTGTTGGTCACTTCCAAGCAGGCCTCATACTCCCCGGCGATCACACCGGTGCAGAGCATGTCCGTGGTCTCCGCGTCGCATACCACCGTGCCAGTTGCCGTATTGGTCAGTTCCCAGGAGGACGACAGGCCCGGACCTGATCCGTTGGTCAAGGTGATGTCCAAGGGGGCTGGACAATCCAACAGGCTTACGGGACTGAACAGGGCTGTCGGGTAGCTATCGCTCACGACAATGGCGATGGAATCGAGCACCGCATCCGGACAGCCGTTCGAGAACACGGTCAGGTCGGGATAGTAGGTCCCGGCATCTGGAAAGCAGCAACTGAACCCAGGGAGCCCATCGGCGGCTTCCGCACAGGGCAGTCCGGTCCAGGTCCAGCTATCGATCTGTCCGGCAGGCGTACTGGCATCGGTAAAGGTGATGCATCCCCCTTCGCAAATAGTGGTCTCCGACACCGTGAAGGAGGCCACAGGAAAGGGATTCACACAGAAGAGATCATTGATCACCGGGTAGGTGGTTCCGTTCACCGTCACGGTCGCATCCCAGCAGCCAACTCCGAAGGTGGTGGTGAACGTGCAGAGGGGTCCTGGTGGTGGTTCGATATCGACCGATCCATTCGTCAGGAACCACGTGACCGTGCTACCTGCGCCGCAGGCGACGGCATTCACTTGAAGCGTGAGGATCTCCTGACCGCAATATGGTGGAGAATTCCCGGGCGCAACGACCACATCGAATTGCGCAGACGCAAGCCAGGGTGCAAAATGCGAGCACACACTTAGCGCCAATCCGACGATATGACCCTTCCTATTGCTCATGCCAAGGCTTCACCCAATTGAGGTTTCCAAATCCAGCGGTGGCATAGGCGCAAGTTCAACCAAAATTCTGAACCGGTGCGTTATGAAAGGTGCCGAAGCGGCCATTCGCGAAAGCGGGTGGCCGCTTCGGAAATGGTCGTCTACCGGGCAACTACGATGCGTTGAGCACCACTATGGTCCCCTACTCTCCAATGCAGCGAATACGCGCCTGAGGGTAAATCCTCCAGGTTCACCAAATCGCCCTGCCGACCGACAACGAAGGCGGCCACTTGTTGGCCCAACGAATTGACGACCTGCACCTGCATTGACTCGGACAGGCTTGCCGCACTGACCGTGAAGGATCCGTTGTTCGGGTTGGGGAAGACGCGCACAAGCGCCGTAATCGCCTCGGCTATCCCAACGTTCACATCGAAGCACACCGTATTACCTACGCAACCAGCGCCGAACGCCTGAGCGCAAAGCTGGGACACGCCACCCGGTGGGGCCGATAGAAGCGCTTCGGCATCGGTGGTATCCGCATCACTGGCATCCCATGCCCAACCCGTCGGTATGGTCCAGAGGATGCTGTCTGCATCGGGTAGTGCTGGTTCCGCGAGATAGCTCACCACTGCTTGGGCAGGAATGCTGAATGGCCCGGAGATGTTTGTGAGGCTCAGATTTAACACATTCACCTCCAAGGCCGCGCTCGCATCCATGCATACCCCCGAACCTTGTACAGTATATGTGAACACCCCTTCAAGACTGATGCCAGGCGTGAATATGCCCTCATCTGCTCCGAGAGGTCCCATCCAACTTCCACTGGGATCAGGTTGTCCTCCAAGTGCGTTAAAAAGATCGATGGTTTCAGACCCAGAGCAGAGCTCGAGCATACCTCCGGTCCCGGCGCTGAGGGCCTGCTGAACCGTCACCGTGACCGTGGCGCTGGCGTTGGAGCATGGTGGTGTGCCAGCCATGGTCACGGTGTAGCCACCCGAAACCATGCTGGCCGGGTCAAAGGCCCCAGTGGTCGTGCTGGGTCCGGCCCAGGTCCCCCCATCCTCGGGAGTGATGCCGAGCGCCGCGTACATCGACACGGGCGTGGCATTGCTGCACACGCTGAGCGATGCATCGGTGCCAGCGTTGGGGGCCTGCGTTTCGCTGACCACCACGGTGGCACTGGCATTCGGACAGGGACCTGAGCCGTGCATCGTGTACACATAAGCTCCGGGCGCATCGAACACCGGGTCGTATATGCCGGACATGGGAACGGTGTTGAGAGACCAGACCCCACCACCGTCCGGGCTGCCTTGGAGCTGACCGAACAGGCTGATCGGAGCTCCATTGGAGCAGATCGCCAGGCTGCCATCCGCACCGGCATCCGGCGGGGGGGTCACGGTGATGGCCGCCTCCCGCGTGGGTCCCGCCACGCCACAGGCATTGTAGGGGGTCACTGAAATGGTCGCATCCGATGCCCCGATCGTGGTGGTGATCGTCGCATCAGGACCTCCGTTGGCCGTCCAGCCCCCGGTGATCGACCACACATAGGTGAGGCCAGGAACGGCCGGTGTACCGAAGGTGACCGTGCTACCGACGCACGCCTGCAGCGGACCGGTGATGAGGCCCGGTTGATCGGGTGTCGGAACGATGTCCACGGCAAGCGAGGCTGTGGGGCCGGTGCCGCAGAGGTTGCCCGGTGTCACCTGGATGGTGCCGGAGACATCGCCGATGGTGACCACGATGCTGGCGCTGTCCGAGGGCCAGGCGCTCCAGCCATTGCCGGTGGGCACCTGCCAGGTGAAGCTCGTAGGCGTGGCGATGCCCGGCCCAGAGGGCGGTGTGGCCGTGAAGGTGACCACATCGCCCGGGCAGATG
The DNA here is from genome assembly GCA_029573495.1 of Bacteroidota bacterium. GTDB lineage: Bacteria > Bacteroidota > Bacteroidia > Flavobacteriales_F > PHOS-HE28 > PHOS-HE28. Next base: position 115,536 of record JAKQEI010000094.1, read on the forward strand.
GTGGACGTGGAAGCCGAAATGGTCGGCAACCCAAGATCACCTGCGGGGGTGATGTTGACGGGCCGGGTCACCACGGCGCTCCATTGGCCGTGGTTGTCCAGCAGCTGCAGCTTCAGCGTCTGGGTACCGGTGGGATAGCCGCAGAGCTCCAGCAGGCCGTTGAAGCTGAGCGTGGTCTGCGGAGTGTTGAAGACCTTGGTGCGCACGAGCGCATCGGCGCCGTTGGTGGGGTTGCCCACCCAGTAGCGCACGGCCACGATCTCCCATGGCCCGGGTTGGCCCACTTGCAGCGCACGGGTCACCACGGTGCTCCAGCGCTTGCTGCCGCCGGGCCCCTGGTCCTTCCAACGGAGGTTCACCACGTGCGCTCCGAGCGCGAGCCCGCTGGTGTTCAGGGTCGCATTGTCCAGGTCCACCGTCTGTGCCGGGGTTACGGGCACGTAGGTGCGGTCGGCATCGTTCTGGTCGAACCAGTATTCATAGCCCACCAGGGTGGGGCTCTGACCGGCGGCGAGTGTGATCGCTGTTGCGGTCAACAGAAGTGTGATTAGGCGTTGCATGGCCGGTCAGTTCTGTTGGGCCGCGCCCGAGAGGTTCACGTTGATCACGCCGCCGTTGGTGCTGCCCAGCGAAGGGGAGAGGCTGATCCAATGGGGGTTGAAGGGGATGGCACCTTCCTTCCATGGACTGCCCGTTGGACCACCGTAGATGCCGACCTGGCCATTGCTACCCATGCTCAACCCAGGGCTGCCCGGGGCGAGGTGGTAATCGTAGCTCTCGCTGTAGGCGGTGAACGAGCCAAGGTTCACGAAGACGTTGTTGGCTGTTCCCATGACACCCACGTTGCCGCCACCGTCGAACGCCCCGCTCCAATTCAATTGGGTGCCGCTGCTCATGACGAACAGGTTGTTCGAATAGCTGGATGCCGTGCTGAGTGAGAAGCTGCTTCCCGACCGCGTGAAGATGTTGTTCGTGAAGGTCACGCCTTGATTCACCCCATTATTGTTCGTCATTGCCAGGATGATGCATTGGGTGACTTGTGCGGACGCGATGTTGGCCGCCCCGAAGTTGATCCCTCCTGTGATGATGCAATTCTCGACAAGCAAGCCTTGTGGGGCGGTGTTCGTGCTGCAGGTGATGCCCTGTTGGATAATGCATTGCTTCAGGCTCACGTTCGATGCCGATGGCGGCACGACCGGAGAAGCGAACACGCTCAGGGCTAGGCTGCCAGAGAACATGCAACGCTCAAAGGAGGCAGAGAACGCGGGAGCATTGTTGCCGAATCCGGTGAATTGAACCGGGGCTTGGAAATTGATGCCGGTGATGCGTGAACCAGCTCCGCTGGACAAGATTGCGACGACTTCCTGGAAGCCCCCCACATTCGTCCCAATGATGGTAGTGGTACCCGTTATTGGGGTGCCGGAATTCAACATGCCAGCTCCAATGAGGATCAACTTCTTATCGATGATCAATGAACCATTTAGGTTGATCGGGCCTCCTGGCAGGATAATGGTGTCATTTGCTGCAGCACCTTGGACAATGGCGACCAGGTCATCCACATTATAGTAGAAGGTTGATGTCCCGTTGCTCAGCTTGGTGATCACCTGTGCGTGAGCCAAGGAGAAGAGCGTGCTGAAGAGCAGAGTGAGGCCAAGTGGTTTCATGAGGTTCGTTGAGTTGAGGTTCTACAAGGATCAGGGTTCAGCTGGATCGGCTTGGAGTTAGTTCTTCGTGCAGACACAAGTCGACCCAAAATAGGCGGCCGTGGTTTCGCAAGTCTCTCTCTGGATCTGCCGTTTGTATTTCGGTCCGCAGGTCTCCGGGAAGTAATAAGTGCTCTCCTCGCCGGAGGTGTTTCTGGTGGTGTAGGAACAGGTCTCGCACTTCTGACAGGCCGTTAATGCCATTCCGACGGCGAGAATGAGCAGGAGAGGGGTGAAGTGTTTCCGGGTTTTCATGACGGTACGGGTCGGGAGTATGTGATCTGCGGATGATGTGTTTGATCCGTGTCTGGGGCTGGCGCTTATTGCTTGCTGATAATGCCTTCTCCGGTGACTTTGCCGACACCGAAGTCATAGACCTTCTGTTGGGTATGCCCATAAGGTGCTGCGCCAGAGTACACGAAGCAGTATTCACCGGCCGCGAGGTACGATGGGGTCACCTTGAAGATCCCTGGCGCGAGTTGCTCAATCTCGAAGGGCCGGGCATGCTTTTCGTCGATGCCGAGTTCTGTCGTGTAGTTGTTCGCGGAGCCGGTCTCGAGTTCACGGGCCTCTGCGCTCGCATCCAATTCGGCGAGGACGAACTCGTTCGGGCTGATCGCTTGTTGGAACCCGTAGAATGCGATGGAACTCTGATCGAAGGCGGCATTCTGTTGGTTGAAGTAGAAGTAGAACACCTCATCACCCGTGAATTGGGTGCGGGCTTGTGCGCCAGGTATGCGAGAAACGACTCTTGTCTTGGCAATGCCATAAGAGAGTCGCGTGGCCAAGGCCCCTTTGCTCTTGCTCTGGGATGTCACGGAGGGCATCAGCTCCACCATGTTCCCTTGCGCATCCTTATAATAGATCCCGGGTCGGTGAGCGGCCATGGGGTCATTCGGATCAACGACCTTTCTGGAGGTGTTCTTGGCGGCCTCGATGACCTTGGCGAGCACAGCATCATTCATGCCGGATCGCTTCATAACGAGTAGAGCCGGGGTGCTGACATCGAAGTCGTTGTTCGAGTTCTCGATCTGGCTAAGGATGATGGCATCGCCCATGCCGAGCTCGACCATCTGGATGAGCTGCTGGTTGGTGAGGTGGTCCTGGGAGCTGACCAGTTGGGTCGAGGTGAGCAGGACTGCAAGAAGGAGGTCGCGGATAACGGGTTTCATGGCTGGCTGGGTTATTGGGTTCGGTGTTGTGGAGGCCAAAACTCGAGTAGCAGGAGCTATGGGGCTAGTGCCGATGAGCGGATGGCAGAGTGGATCGCGTGGATGGCGATCATCGGGATGACATGGGCAGTGCCGGGGTCAGCCGGAGCTTTGTTCGACTTTGCTTTGGGAGCAGGGTTATGTCGACCAGTTATTCGACGAACTCCACCATCCACGCGATCCGGTGTTCCATGATGGTTCGGAGCATCCTATATTGAACCATCAAATCCTCCCACAAATGGGTCGTATACCATCCTTCGCACTGTTAGCCGCAGGATTGCTGGCCAGTGACCTTCAAGGACAATTCAACCCCGGTGTCCTGTTCGTTCAGAACATCCCCGACGTTCAGGAGATCCGGGTGCTCGACCTTGACGGCGTGAATGGCGCCGACGTGATCGTGCGTCTACCGAACTCCTTGGTCTGGCTTCGGAATGAGAACGGGATTGGCAACTTCCCGGCCATGGAGACCATCCATGGATCTATTGATCTGCTGGACGCCTTTGACTTTGCAGATGTAGAAGGCGATGGCGATCTGGATCTTGTGATCGGCGATCGCGGGTCGGATGCTATCCTGCTTCTTCGTAACGATGGGACAGGAGCATTCGGACCACAAGAGGTGGTGCTCGAGATGAATGGTGGGGTAGCGCATCGGATCCGGCTAGCTGATGCTTTCGGTGGTCCTGACCCTGAACTGTTCTATTTGAGCGGAACGGTTCAAATGCTAGTGAACCAGGGAGGAGTGTTCGATCCTCCTGTTGTTGTCACCCAGGGTGGAGGTATGACTTTCGACTTTGAATTGCTTGATGTGGATACTGATGGTGATCTGGATGTCGCGGCCTTTGAAGGGTTGACCCCTGCTTTGAAATTATGGCTTAATCCCGGCACGGTCGGAGAACAATGGGCGACAATCATGCCTGCCGCCATGGCGAGCATCGGTGGTCATCCGGTACAAGTCATGGATGTGGACGGCGATGGAGATGAAGATCTGGCCAACGCATCCAATCACATGCTCGGCTGGTGGGGATTTCCATTCATTGGCAACGGTCCATATCTCTTGTCAGGTGGTGGTGCCGTGGCTGGGAGTTCAGTCTCTCCATACCGTCGTGGCCACGCGAGTCGCTTGGGCTGTGGTACCGGTGCAGCTATGATTTGGACCGACTCCATTGGTGAGCCGGTGCAATGGTCGACCTATGATCCTGTGCTCGGTGCATTCGCACCGATAAGCATCCTGCCCGAACTGCCTTCATTCCAAGCCATCCATAGCGGTGATGTGAACAGTGATGGTAAGGAGGATCTGGTCCTATGGCACGATAACAACCTGTCTTGGTTCGCGAACGCCATTTCTGATCCAGTGACGACCGTGGCTCTGACCCCTTTCGACGTGTTGTGTATCGCAGGTGATCCATACGTACTTGATCATGCGAATCCGGAAGGCGGGGTTTGGCGTGGCCCCGGTGTGGAAGCCGGTGTGTTCACCCCGGAGGACCCTGGTACCTTCGAGCTGAGCTATTCCGTAGTGGATGAGGTTTCTGGCTGTCCGGTGGTGGCATCCCAGAGCTTGGAGGTGATAAGCACACCGACACTCAACCTGCTCGCCGGTACCCCCGAGCTCTCATGTGCTGAGGACACATTGATCTACGAAGCAACTCCTGCTGGTGGGGTGTGGGGCGGTGTAGCCGATGCGAATGGTATGGTGGACCGATCGTGCGCAGCTCGGCCTGTTGCTGGTACAGTTGCTTACTATATGAACGCCGTGAATGGAGGGGAATGCGTCGCTTATGGCGAACTGATCCAAAGCCCGGCATGTGTCATAGTGAGCCTTGGTCCTGACCGATCGGTTTGTCATCTAAGCGACACGCTTGTGATCGACGTGCAGCGACCTATGAACGCAGGAATAACAATTGAAGGAGTAGATGAGGAGATCTATCCTTCCCCGATCAATGCGGTCGGTCTGTTCTATCCGGTTCATCCTCCTGGAAGTTACGAGATCATTGCCACAGTGATCGCTCCGAATTACTGCCCGGGACGCGACACGATGTACGTGGAGGTGCTGCCGGCGCCGGACGTGACTTTCGACTTGAACGCTGAAACAATTTTGAATGGCGAAGTATTGGATCTTGGCACAATTGGCCAGCCTGAAGGTGGGGTCTATTTGATCGAGTCTGATACGGTCGTTCACTTCGCTCCAGTTGGCCTTGCAGTGGGGAGTGCCATCGCGATCGAGTACTTCTACACGGACCCAGAGACCGGCTGTTCCAGCGGTGCTGTTGACACGATCATCATAGACGGTACGGTTGGCTTCGATCACCTGCAAGCGCGCCCGACATCAGCGCTCCGTCCCAATCCCGCTTCAACGATCGTTCGAGTACAGAATCCGACCACGGGTGGGTTGCGGATCCTGGATGGACTGGGCCGTGTGGTCCTGCAGGGAAGCGTGCCCGAAGGTGATGTGGCGCTCGATGTGAGCACGCTACGTCCTGGCACATATTGGGTTGAAGTGACAAGTCCTTCGGGGGCGTGGCGCGATCGGCTGATCGTGGCGCGGTAGTAGGAACTCACCCCACGATCACCCTGCCCGTCTTCTTCGCCAGGCGCTTCTTGGCCTCTGTGAGGTGCATGATCTCCTGCAGCAGGGCCATGATCCCCAAGTCATCAGCGGCCTTCAGCTCCTCCTGCCGGTCCTTGATCATGCGGTCCACACGCCGCTCCTTCAGGATGTCCACGGCTTCCTCCAGCGCGTCGTAGAGCACTTCGCTCTCGCGCTTCACGTGGATCTTGTGGCGTTCCTTCCAGTTGGGGCTGAGCACATGCTTCTCGGTGAGGAGATCGATGGCGGTGGTGCGCCAGTGCTCCTGTTCGTGGGTGACATAGCGTGTTCCTTCCACGGACTGGCCGAGGTTGGTGCTGTGCCGGTAGTCCAGGTACATCTCGCGGAAGATGGGCTCGTCGAAGAGGATGTCGTCCAGGGCGAGCAGCTCGAACATGAGCTCTGCTACGCTGGTCTCTTCTTCCACGGTGCTGCCGTCCTCCTGCTGGAAGGGCACGTTGATGCGCTCATGCCCATAGCTCAGGAGCATGCGCAACAGGTCGCGTTCCTGCGGTGCGGTGCCGAGGTCCTCCAGCGTCGGCTGCGGCTCCGCGATCTCCGGTGCGATGTGCTCTTCCGGGACGAACTGATCGCCACCAAGCTTCTTGCGGTACTGCCGGCGCAGCACCTTGTTCATCTCGCTGATCAACGCCTGCTCGTTGACCTGCAGGAGCCGACTGCATTGCTGGATGTATAAGGAGCGCAGGACCAGGTCCGGCACGAGCGCCACGCTCTCCACTATCTCGTGGATGGCCGCCGCCTTCTTCACCGGGTCGTCGCCGACCTCCTGCATCAACAGATCCGCCTTGAAGACGAGGAAGTCCTGCGCCGTGGTGGTGAGGTGCGCGCTCACCTCGCTGCTGCGGTGCTTCCGCGCGAAGCTGTCAGGGTCCTCGCCTTCCGGGAAGGTGACGACCTTCACGTTCAACCCTTCCTTGAGCACGAGGTCGATGCCGCGCAGGCTCGCCTTCATGCCCGCCGCATCGCCATCGTAGAGGATGGCCACCGTGGGGGCGTAGCGCTTGATCAGCCGCACCTGTTCCTCGGTGAGGCTGGTGCCACTGCTGGCGACCACGTTGGTGATCCCCGCCTGGTGCAGGCTGATGACATCGGTGTAGCCTTCCACGAGGTAGCAGAGGTTCTGCTCCACGATGGTCTTCTTGGCCTGGTACACTCCGTACAGCGAACGGCTCTTGTTGTAGAGTACGCTCTCCGGGCTGTTGAAGTATTTGGGCAGCTTCTTGTCGCTCTTGAGCGTGCGCGCGCCAAAAGCGATGGGCTGGCCGCTCAGGCCCAGGATGGGGAAGGTGACGCGTCCAGCGAAAAAGTCCCACGGCGTGCGCGCCTCGTCCTCGCGCCGTTTGATCCAGCCGGCCTTCTCCAGCAGCTCCGGGTTGAAGCCGTTGGCGATGGCGGCCTGGGCGAACTGGCTGCCGAACTCCGGGACGTAGCCGAGCTGGAAGGCCTTGATCGTGGCATCGGAGAACCCGCGTTCATGGAAGTAGGAGAGGCCGATGCGTCGGCCTTCATCCGTGTTCCACAATTGCTCCACGCTCCAGTTGAGCGCCCATTGCTGCACCACGGCCAGCGCCTCGCGTTCGCTCTGCTCGATCTGCTGCTCGGGGGTCTGCTCCTCCTCCGGTAGGTCGATGTTGTAGCGTTTGGCCAGCCACTTGATGGCCTCCACGTAGCTCAGGTGCTCGTGCTTCTGTAGGAAGGTGATGCTGTCGCCGGCCTCGCCACAACCGAAGCACTTGTAGATACCCAGGTTCGGGCTGACGTTGAAGCTCGGTGTCTTCTCGTTGTGGAAAGGACAAAGACCCAGATAGCGCGGTCCCTTGCGTTTCAGCGCGACGAACTCGCCCACCACCTCTTCCACGCGGGCGGCGTCCTTCACTTGCTGGATGGCGTGGGGGGCGATCATCGGGGGAGCGGCGCGTCAAGCAGCGCGAACGGGGCGTGAATTTACCCGTCGATGGCGGCCTGCCGGCGGTTGTGCGAAACTACGGGGAGGACTTGCGGATCGTGAAGAACGGGCGGGATGGCCAGGCCTGCAGAGCCCGTCGTTCCTGGGGAGGCGAAGAGCGCGTGCGAGGCTGTTCAGATTATCCACATGGTATCGACGATCCTACCGGATCACCGCACCCGTGCTGTCGTACCTGACGCGCTTCACCTCCGAGCCCAGGAGATCGAAGAAGACCCATTCCCCAACGGGTACCCCTGCCTGGTACTGACCGGTGTAGTACAGCTTGCCACCGGGATGGAAGACCTCGGTGACCCCTTCCTCGAGGCCGTTCACGTAGGTCGATCGGCTCCACAGGCCTCCATCCGCGCGGTAGCTGATCCAGGAGCCCTCGCGCTTGCCATCCCGCATCATGCCCTCCATGCGGCCACCTTCTTTCAGGTGCACCACCTGCGTACCGTTCAGTGGAGCAGGGGTGGCGGTGCTGTCCATGTTCGGTGCGGTCGTCCGCTGGTCCGGGCCATCACCACAGGCTACGAGCGTCGTCGCGAGAAGAAGAACAGCAAGGGGCTTCATCATCACTTGGTGCGTTCAACGGTCAGGTGGACCAGGCCTTCCAATGCGTCGCGGGCTTCGTTCCGTTCGAAGCCGTGCAGGATGGCGAGGGCCTTGTCCCGGTATTCGTGCATGCGCTGGCGGGCATGGGCGATGCCGCCCACCTCGCTCACCTTCCGGAGCAATCGGGCCACGGCGGCATCATCGGTGTTGTGGTTCTTCACCACGTCCACCATCCATCGGCGATCGCGCGCATCCACGCTTCGCAAGGCGTGGATGAGGGGCAGTGTGAGCTTCTTCTCCTTGATGTCGAGGCCGGTGGGCTTGCCGGTATCCTGCCCATTGCCATAGTCGAAGAGGTCGTCCTTGATCTGGAAGGCGATCCCCGTGAGTTCGCCGAACTGCCGCATGCGTTCCACCTCCTCCGCCGGCCGTCCCGCCGCGTTGGTGCCCGAGGCGCAGCAGGCCGCGATCAAGCTGGCCGTCTTCTTGCGGATGATGACGAAGTAGACCTCTTCGCTGAAGTTCATGTTCCGGCTCTTCTCCAGCTGCAGCAACTCCCCTTCGCTCATCTCCCGCACGGCGGTGCTCACGATCCGCAGCAGGTCGAATTCACCCTTGTCCACGGCCAACAGCAGGCCTCGGCTAAGCAGGTAGTCGCCCACGAGCACGGCGATCTTGTTCTTCCAGAGCGCGTTGATGCTGAAGAAGCCGCGTCGGAGGTCGGCATCGTCCACCACATCGTCATGCACGAGCGTGGCCGTATGCAGGAGCTCGATGAGGCTGGCTGCGGTGAAGGCGCTCTCGTTCACCGGCCCGAAGAGCCGGGCGCTGAGCAGCGTGAACATGGGCCGCATCTGCTTGCCCTTGCGCTTCACGATGTAGTGCATCACACGGTCCAGCAGGGCCACCTTGCTGCGCATGGCCTCGCGGAAGTGCGGCTCGAAAGCCTTCATCTCCGCCTCGATGGGGCGCTGGATCTCGTCGAAATGGTGCATGGACCGGGACTCGTACCGGGAGCGCAAAGATGGGGATCGGTCAGGGCCGGGGCGCAACCTTTGCCCGTTCCGTCCGTCAAATGGGAAGTGCCGGACCACGACTACCTTCGTCACGCATGATCCATCGGACCGCCCGCCTGCGGTGGGGGCTAACCACCGCGCTCTCCCTCTTGCTGCTCGTTGCGTATGCACAACAGGGCAAGACGAAGGTGGTCCTCTACAAGGACCGCATCGCCGCTGCGTTCGATACCGTGGATTGTGTGAAGAACGTGATCAAGGCAAACCCCTTGCTCTTCTTCCGTGGCGAGATCCCGCTGTATTATGAACGGGCCATCACGCACCGCCTGAGCCTGGAAGCCGGCGTCGGCGTAACCCTGCGGAACTACCTCGCGCTGTCCTTCACCGGCGATGATGCGGATGACTTCGGCGCGGGCACGGAGATCATCCCGCGCCTCAGCTTCAATGCGGGTTTCCGATACTATTTCGTGGACGATCTGGAGCCGCAGGGGGCCTATGCCCAGATCAGCTTCGCCCACCTGAATTACACCAAGGACATCCGGATGAAGGGACCGACCGGGGAATTGACGGACCAGACCTTGCGCGACGACCGGACCTACAACGATGTGCGCCTGCTCTTCGGTTACCAGATGCTCGGCAGCAGCAGCAATTGGTTGTTCGACGTGTACGGGGGTCCCGCCTTCCGTGACCGCTTCAACGTGAAGGTGGAGGAGCGTCTCGACCTCACCGGCGATCGTCCGCAATGGGCCTACAATGTCACCGAGACGAAGGACCAGACCGTGGCCTTCTTCCTTGGTGTGAAGGTCGGCTACGGCTTCTGAACAAGAGGACCTTCACGGCTTCATCACACGCTCTCCTTCCTTGAAGGCGGGCTCGTTCTTGTTGGCGAGCTGACCGCAGGCCGCGTCGATGTCCCGCCCACGACTGCGCCGTATCCGGGCGATGATGCCCTTGCGGTCCAGGTACTGCTGGAAGGCCTCGGCATCCTTGGTATCCGTGCGACCGAATCCACCGGCATCGATGGGGTTGTACTCGATGAGGTTCACCTTGGCGTGCACGTCGCTGGCATACTTCACCAGTTCCTGCGCATCGGCCAGCGAGTCGTTGAAACCGCGCAGCAGGATGTACTCGAAGGTGATGTCCTTGCGCAGCGTCCGGGTGTAGTAGCGGAGCGCGTCCTTCAGCTCGGTCAAGGAGTTCTGCTCGTTGATCGGCATGATGCGGTCGCGCTTGGCGTCGTTGGCCGCATGCAGGGAAAGGGCGAGGTTGAAGCGCGCACCATCATCCGCCAGCTTCCGGATCATCTTGGCGATGCCGGCCGTGCTCACTGTGATCCGTCGGGCGCTCATGCCCAGGCCGTCCTCGGCGCTGATCCGCTCGGCGCTGCGGAGGGTGTTCGCGTAATTGAGCAAGGGCTCGCCCATGCCCATGTACACGATATTGGTCAGTCCTTCTTTGTAGTACTTCTGCGCGAGCTGGTCGATGAGCACCACCTGGTCCACGATCTCACCCGCGTCGAGGTTGCGGATACGCTTGAGCTTGCCGGTGGCGCAGAAACTGCAGGTAAGGCTGCACCCGATCTGGCTGCTGATGCAGGCCGTGAGGCGGGTGGGCGTGGGGATGAGCACGCCCTCCACCACGTGACCGTCCCAGGTCTTGAAGGCGCACTTCACCGTTCCATCCTGGCTGCGTTGCTCTTCCACGAGCCGTAGTGGACGTAACACCGTGCGCTCCGCCAACTGCGCACGGAACGCTTTGGGCAGGTCACTCATGTCATCGAAGGAGCGGGCCTTCTTCTTCCATAGCCACTCCCACAGCTGCTTGGCCCGGTACGGCTTCTCACCCAGCTCCGCCACTAGGGCCTGCACCTCCTCCAGGGAGAGGTCGCGGATGTCGATCGGTCCGAGGGACATGTGTCAAATCTACCGTGTCCTCACAGGAGTAGCTCCGCCACCTTCATGTCCACCGCGGTCGTCACCTTGATGTTGTTCTCCTCCCCCTCCACCAAGGCCACTTTCATGCCCAGGCGCTCCACCAATGTGGCTTCATCGGTGAAGGTGCTCTCGTAGGGCTGCTCAAAGGCCTTGCGCAATAGGTCAGCGTGGAAGCATTGTGGGGTCTGCACGGCCAGCAGCTTGGAGCGGTCCAGCGCGCGGCTCCCCTCCGCGGTCGTTTCCCGGATGCTCGGCACCACCGGGACCACCGGAATGGCGGCCGCCTTTTCATCCGCGGCCACGAAACAACGTGCGATCAGGTCCGCGCTCACCAACGGACGTACCCCATCATGCACGGCCACGAGCCCGTTTCCTTCCACCTGCTCCAGGCCCGCCTTCACACTGTGCCACCGCTGCTCGCCCCCCGCCACCACCTCGTGCTTGATGAAGAAACGATGTCCCATGCACAGGGCCTTCCAGATGTCGAAGTGCTCCCGGGGAAGCACCACGATCAACGCCATGTCGCCATCGGCCTTGTGAAAGGCCTCGATGGTCCACATCAACAGCGGACGGCCCTTCACCGTCTGGAACTGCTTGGGCACCGGCCCTCCAAGGCGCCTGCCCGAACCGCCGGCGACGATGATGGTGGAGCGGTGCATGGTGGCGAAGTTCGGTGAAAGGGTGCGAAAGCGGGAGGGTGCAAGGGTCAGTAACCCTCGCACCCTCATACCCTTTCACCTTTCGCTTCAGATGATCAACATCGCGTCGCCGTAGCTGAAGAAGCGGTACTTCTCCTTGATCGCCACC
>JAKQEI010000095.1 GCA_029573495.1 Bacteroidota bacterium
GCTACGGCGTAGAGCACTACGGCTCCGGTGATGATGTTGTTGATCATTGGTGGTCGTTGTTGAATTGCCTGTTGTACCGCGCCTCCCTTTCGTTACGGACGCGCTCCAGTTCCTTCTCTGCGATGCCAAGCCGCACCTGCACCTCTACCCTGTCGCTGGCGTACTGGCGTAGGTGCTCCTGCAACATGGTGTTGGTGTCGCTCATCACGCCGTATGTCTTGATGAGGAAGAAGGCTCCAATACCTGTTAGGATCCGCATGATCCAGGTTACCGCGTCAGCCATCCTCTGCTTGTCTTCTGCGCTCATGCTCCCTTGACATACAGTGTTATCAGTACCGGTGCGTCAGCAAGGGCGTTGAACTCTTTATCATACACCGTTATGGCGTAGGCGCTTAGAGGCGATACTGGATCTGCCCTACCCAGAACGATCTTCGCCTCGGTGCTTGAATTGTTGGCAACCGAAGCCATCTTCACATGCGTGATGCCCGGTAGCAACTCCTCCAGGTCAAGGATCACACTTCCCTGTTCGTCGCTTGTCGCTTCGATGCCATACACCTTCCACGCCTCACCTCCTATCGAGATGGAACCGGTCCCTGACGCGCCCGTATCGAAGAAATCAAGATCCGAGTAACGGTGGATGCCATCAGCGATCTTGTGCTTACCCTGGTTATCCCCGTCCGTTGGAACGAGCATCACGTTCACGTCGAACACGCGCTGGTCAGCCTCCCATTGGGCTTCCGTCTGCTCGTAGATCTGTGCGCTAAGGCTCGACTTTCGCGGGAACTTGTTGCTCATGGCAGTCGTTTTTCGGTGGCGGTCATATCAATCTGGCTTTGTGGTCACAGGTTGTTCACACGGCGCCCCGATTCCATCGGAAACACCCCCTGCGATGTCGGATCCAACAAAGGCTCGGACATCATTTGGAGCGATTAAAACCGGCGCCGTGTAGGTGGTGGTCCACTGTGCCTTCTCGTCCACGGCCCCCGTCTCAGCGTTGGTGGAAGCCTTGGGCAAACCCAAGTGCTCACACGCGGAATGGTGCCACGTCTCGAACGCCTCAATGGATGCCCACGTGTACCACATTCAGATCGCCCACTTTGTGCGTAAGAAGTTCCAGACGTTCTGCCGCTGGTCAGCGCTATGTGCTGCGTGGTAGACCAGGACCTCGCCGATGTCGCCATTGAAATAGCTTATCCCGTTGGCGCCACCGATCACAGCACTTGCCGAATCCGTGTTGCTTGTCGCTGTGCCGCTTTGGTAGCTGGTGGTCGATCCGTCGAGGCTTTCATTGATGTACTGGAAGAGGTCGGTGTTGGCGTAATCGTATACCCCGGTTTGGATGCGCCATGCGGTGGTTACGCTCGACGAGCTATCAACGCGGACGAAACTGTCTGCGTCGAGGGTCCGGCCCCCAATGGCATTCTTGCCCGACACGTTCCCTCCCTGGATCTGGGCGCGACCAGCACTGGATGGGGTCGAGATCTTGAACATGGTTTGCACCGAAGTCGGGCTTGCGGCCCACTTGCGCACGACATAGATCGTGGCGCCCGATACGTTCTTGAGAAGTGTATTGGAGCCAAGCAATAATTCATCGTTCACTCCATCGAATCGTGCGACGTCATGCCCGTTCTTGAAGGAGGTGATGAGTGCTGGTTGAAGGGAGGCAGTCCCTTGGACGAAGTGCCGGCCATTCCCGCTCTTGTCATTCACCTGAGCGATCGTGCTGCCATTGAGGGTGATCGTGCTGGCATCACTGAAGTCGATCCACAGTGCCGGCGTGAGGTACAGCGGGTTAAGTAAAGAGCCGATGATGTTGTTGCGGCGGCTCATGGAGTGTACGTACCGGTGATGCGCACCCAGCCGGCGGCGCTGTATGTGGTCCGGCGGAAGCGGATCGTGTCGCCAACGACCAGGGTGAGCGGACTGCTGAAGGCGGCGAAAGCGCCTCCGTTCTTACTCACCGTGATGGTGCCATTGCTTCCGCTGTCAGCGATGGCCGTGTACGTACCGATGGCGTGATCTCCGGTCTGAACAGTGAACAGTAGTGTGGTGTCGTGTCCGATCGCCCATTGGAATGTGCTGGACAGGTCCGCGCTGGTGAGAGCCGGTACTGTGCCGTCTATCAGGCGATCGAGTGTCACATACTGTCCCGTCCCAACTCCATTGACCACCAATTCCCGGCGCGGGATCTCGCCAGTCCGGATCAGCGACCCGCTGGAATAGTCGGTCAGCCCACCGTCGGTCACCTGGCTCACATCTGAAGCGTCCTTGTAAGGTATCCGGGTCTGCGGCAGGTTCACCGATGGGGCCGCGATGTCTCCGTATTGCACCGGCGTTGACCCGTCCGTGGTGCGCACCGTGAAGCGCGGGATCACCGTGTCCGGCTCCAGCACTTCATCGTCACTGTTGTACTTCGTGTTCACCGGCGTGATGCCGCCCACGTGCCCGGTGTTGTCCGTGTAGGTGATGCTGGTCTGTGGCAGTTGGTAGCTTGCTCCGCTCGCCACTTCGGCGATGTCAGTTCCTCCGTCTGTGGTCTGGATCGTGGCAGGGTCGCACTCCGGACATTCCGGGCAATCCGGGCAAGGCCCACTGCTCGAAGGCGTGTACGCTACACACGTCTCGATGCATTCAGCCGTCCCCACGATCGTCACCGGGATGTCGATGTTCACGAACACCTTATCCAGTGGCATCGTCGGCGTCGGACTGAACTCCTGACCGATCACATCGTCAATGCCGAAGCGTATCGTCCCGATGTCCACGCGGATAGCTCCAACAGCCGCCTTGATCTCGGATCCTGCGGACCCGATGTTCGCCGCGACCCCGATCAAGGCCCCCGGCAATTCGTCGCAGTCGGGCCTATTGAGCAACGCCGCATAGCGCAAAGTCATCGAGGCATACATGCCGCTGCAAGGCTGTCCAATGTCAGCGCCTCCCACGCTCATCTGACCCATCGCCCGCATGTATGACCACGCGCCCGTGCTATCCTCTACCAGCGGCGTCCACTGACCATCGCCACGATGTACGCTCGGCACACCTCCAACGATCTGCGCAAGCCCATGCTTTTCCTGCACGTCCAGCGCGATGTATCCATTCAGTATGTCTACGATGGCGTCTATCATAACCTGTTCAATACCAGTTCACGATATGCGTTTCCAACGTTCACCGCCTGCGCCGTTCGCTCATCCGCCGTGAACACCAGGAACGGACCCTTCTCCTTCGCCAATCCTTCCGCCTTCTGTGCGTTCCTTCCATCCATGGCGATCACGCACTCCAATGGGTTGACCTCAGTAGGCGATGCTACCTCCCCCCCTAGCCAGGATTTGCGCATGTCGCCAGTCAACTCGAACGGCAGGTCCGCTCGACCTTGCTGGGCCTTGTATGCTGAATAGTTCGGGTAGAACCCGCCAGTGATCTTCTTGCCTGTCTTCCCCTTGCCGCTCGGCTTCTTAGGGCTGGGTGGTTTATAGGCATACAGCTCGTAGTTGTCCGTGTAGGTCATCTTCGACCCGCTGGTGAGCAGCCCCTTTCCCCACACCCTCTCCGATACCTGGATCATCGTGGCCTTTGTGCCGAAGAACAGCACACGCCTATCCGCGATCATCTGCGGAAGCCGCTTCATCATCTCCTGCCATTCCTTTGAGGTCATGGCTGGCTGATGTATTGGCGCGTCACCTTCACGCAGGTGAAGCACATGGGATCATCCGGAAGCCGCATTTTCCCCAACGTCTTGTCCATCTGGGATTGGTAGTTCCCGGCGTAGAAAGCGGCGTTCTCCTTCAGTTGTTCGATGTCAAGGCGCGTGTTGTTGACCCGACCATG
>JAKQEI010000112.1 GCA_029573495.1 Bacteroidota bacterium
GTGGTCTACAACGACGGCGCCAACTTCAGCGCGGGCGCCAACGTGGGCATGATCTTCATGATGGCCGTGGAGCAGGAGTACGACGACCTGGAGATGGCCGTGCGCACCTTCCAGAACACCATGATGCGCATGCGCTACAGCAGCATCCCCGTGGTGGCGGCCCCGCACCAACTGTGCCTGGGCGGCGGCACCGAGCTCTGCCTGCACGCGGACAAGGTGGTGGCGCACGCCGAGACTTACATGGGCCTCGTGGAATTCGGTGTGGGCGTGATCCCTGGCGGCGGCGGCACCAAGGAGTTCGCCCTGCGCCTCGCCGACGAACTGAAGGAGGGCGACATCCGCATCAACGCCATGCGCGAGCGCTTCCTCACCATCGGCCAGGCCAAAGTGGCCACCAGCGGGCACGAGGCCTTCGCGCTCGGCTACCTGCGCAAGGGCCAGGACGAGGTGATCGTGAGCCGCGCCCACCAGCTGGCCTACGCCAAGGCCTGCGCGCTGGAGCTGTGGAACAAGGGCTACACCAAGCCTGCGCCGCGCAAGGACATCAAGGTGCTTGGCCAGGAAGGCCTCGGCATCGTGTACGTGGGTGCCAACAGCATGCTCAGCGGCAACTACATCAGCCAGCACGATGCGCTGATCAGCGAGAAGCTGGGCTACGTGCTGTGCGGCGGTGACCTGAGCGAGGCGACGGAGGTCTCGGAGCAATACCTGCTGGACCTGGAGCGGAAGGCGTTCGTAGAGCTGTGTATGCAGCGGAAGACGTTGGAGCGGTTGCAGAGCATTATCACTTCGGGAAAAGTGCTCAGGAACTGAGACGTTACATTGGGCGAGAGACCTTGACAAGAATCCCGACGACTAAGATCATGCGTGCAGAAGTGGTGACATACAAAACATCTGAACTCGCTGAAACCTTCATGGTGAAGGAGAGCAGCATCAATGACTACCTGACCAGTCAGAACATTATCATCAAGGAAGGTGGCCGAATCAGCGAACGGGATTACCAGACCGTAATCGACTTCGTTGAGACACAGGAAAAGCGGATTGAGCGAGCCCTGCAGAAAAGGAAATCCGAGTTCACATCAAAGGACAAGACTGTTTCCATTTACCAGGATGACGCAATCTCTTTTCTCAAGAAACTCCCATCGAACAGTGTCGACGTGATTGTGACCGACCCCGCCTATTCAGGGATGAACAACATGCTCCAATTGGGAGAAGGACGGATCGTAGGCAAGTATGCTGACAAGGGCGGGGACCAAGGGAAATGGTTCAGCGAGTTTGAGGATTCTGAGGAGAACTATGCAGCTTTCCTGATAGAGTGCAAACGTGTGTTGAAGCGTTCGACTGGACACATCTACATCATGTTTGACTCATACTCCCTACTGAGTCTCGGTGGCATAGTGCGGAAATACCTCGACGTCAAAAATCTGATCACATGGGACAAGGTCAATATGGGTATGGGTCATTACTTCAGAAGGAGGCATGAGTACATCCTCTTCGCCACAAATGGGAACAAACGAAAAGTGAAGACAAAAAACATTCCCGATGTGTGGAGATTCAAGCGCATCCACAATTCTGCCTATCCCACACAGAAGCCGGTGGAAGTGTTCCAGGCGATGCTGTACGCAAGCGCCGAGCCAGGCTTCGTGGTCTGCGATCCATTCCTGGGAAGTGCATCAGCAGCCATCGCCGCAATGAAGTCCAAGTGCAGGTTCATTGGCTGCGACATCTCCGACAAATCCATTCAAGTGGCTGCCAAACGAATCGAACGTTTTGCACAGACCGGCAATGATCCGCTACAACCTAGCTCGGCGGTTACAGTAGAAGGGACATTCTGGGAATAACGTATGCCATGGCCAACCTATCCAAGACTCGAACGCTATTTGCCTTCACGTCGCCCAGAACGATTGAGAAGATCATTCCGGAGATAGCCTTGCTGACAGAGAAGTACTCAGGACAGAGGTGGAACCAAGACACCCAAACGAGCTTCTTTCAAGCCTTATCGAACTCTGACTTCTATGAAGGCCAACGGCCGACTAAGAACCAAGACTTTGCTGCGAGAGACCGAATTAACAGAGCGCCTAAGGCCCTCGGATTCGTTAATCTGAACCCCAGTATTCAGCTCACCGAAGCTGGCGAGGACCTTCTTAGCGGCAAGCGCATTCACGAGCGCTTCACAAAGCAACTCCTTAAGTTCCAATTCCCCTCACCCTACCACCCCCTTCCAAAGTCGACCTTCTTCATAAGACCATATCTCGAGCTCTTTCGGCTCACCTACGACCTGGGTGGACTTTCCAAGACCGAAATCGCTCTGTTCTTCACTCAGCTTACCCATATCAACAAATACGATAAGGTCGTTGCTGCCATTCGTTCATTCAGGGAAGCCTCGAAACGAAAAACAACAAGCCGCAGCATATACGTTGAAGCGTGCTTTGAAAAGGCAATAGCCAAGATCTATGCTACTGAGATTAACTCCGGCGACTTTGCCACACGTGAAAGCGATGAGGTGACGTACCGAAAGTTCGTGCAGACTAAACGTACGAACATGCAGGACTACGCCGATGCATTCTTTCGCTACCTGCGATCAACCGCTCTCGTAACCGTTGAGAAGAACACCTTCAGGATGATTATTTCGCCATCGAAGATGGACGAAGTAGAGTTCATTCTAAGCAAGACTCCTCGATTACCCATCCAGTTTGAGAGCGAGGATGAGTTCAAGGAGTTTCTCTTCTCGGCAACCAACATGCCGTTACTTGTGGATGATAGAGAGTTGCTCATCGACAAGCTCACACGCCTTGGCAAACCTGCTCGAAAGACTGAGAGCCTTGAGAATCTGAAGGACCTGTTGGAGGAAGCCGAAAGCTCACTACTCGCTCAACGCAAAGAGCAGCTTACCGCAGAGCTGAAGCACTTTAAGGAATACGATGACATCGTCGCTGTCTTCGACAAAATCCGAAAGAAGGAAGTACCAGACCCAGCATTGTTCCTCGAATGGAATGTCTGGCGATCGATGGTCATGCTAAACTATGCTGTTCGGGTTGAGGGGAACTTTGTGATGGACTTAGATGGGATGCCAGCAAATACGGCGCCTGGAAAAGTACCCGATATTGAAGTGGATTACGGCGACTTTGGAGTGATAGTCGAGGTGACTATGTCTTCTGGGCAGAGGCAGTACGAAATGGAAGGCGAACCCGTAGCCCGGCACTTTGGCAGAGCAAGAGAGGCCAAGGAGAACATGTACTGCCTGTTCATCGCTCCATCAATCAGTGAAGGAACTCTTGCCCACTACTTCAACCTGAACAGAATCAACACTAAACACTACGGCGGAAAGACCCGCATTGTACCGCTCTCTGTTCCTCAGTTCCTTGAGTTCCTCGCTATCGCTCGCAATCACAAGTTCAGTGATCCGCGGAAGATTGAACGTTGGCTAGCCGGTGCTTGGACCTTCAATCAAGAATGTGAGGACGAGGTGATATGGCTGGAACACATAGCAACCACAATGACCACATGGGCCGCGTGAGGGATAGAAGCCCCGGGTCCAGGCCCGGGGTAAACTCCAAGCCCACAGGCCTGTCCTCAGGCCGAGGACTTGCAGGCCCGGGTCAAGCCCGGGCTGAACTCCTAGCCCGACCCCGACAAGTCGGGGGCACGCCCAACTTCAATTCCCCCGAATTCGAGGGAACTAGCAGCCCATCTGCATGCAACCCGAACACCCTCCATCCAACAAGCATGCTTGGTCTATTTCACATGAATAGACCAAGTACACTTAGCTTATCTTAGCATCGCCAACGCGCACACCTCCCATGGCCGCCCCTGTCTTTCAGCCAGATGACCTGCTCCGGGTGATGCGCGGTTTCAATCCGTGGTGGGCCACTGGCAAGGCACCGCATGTGCCCGCATACAGGCGAACGGCCTTTGCGGCCACACGCAGCTACCTCACGCACCCGAGCCTGAGCCGCCGGGCGGTGCTGATCAGCGGACCCCGGCAGACGGGGAAGACCACGGTGCTGAAGCAACTGGTGGATACCCACATCGCCGAACAGGGGGCTCCACTGGACATCGTGTACCTGAGCATGGAGCACCCGATCCTGAAACTGGCCGGGTTCGATGCCATCCTGCGGGCCTACGAGACGGAGGTGAACCCCGGCGAAGGTCCTGTGACCTTGCTGCTGGACGAGATCCAGCACCTGAACGACTGGGCCACCTACATCAAGCTCACCGTGGACCACGCCACCCACCGGTTCCGCATCGTGGCCACCGGATCGGCCGCGTTGGAGCAGAAAGGGCGCCTGGCGGAAAGCGGCGTAGGCCGATGGGTGACCGTGCCCATGCCACCGCTCTCCTTCTATGAATTCCTGCAGATCCAAGGCGCCAAGGAACCGCAGCTCAAAGAGCTTCCGAAACCCAGCGACCTGGTGAAGTGGTCCGGACAACGGCTCACCACCTTATCCGCTGCGTTCAAGGGCATGCTCCCGCTGTTCCGGAGCTACCTGCTGAAAGGCGGTTTCCCTGAAACGGCGAAGCTGCCGGACAAGGACCTGGAGACGGGGCAGCGGCTACTGCGCGAGGATGTGGTGGAGCGCGTGCTGAAGCGCGACATGACCGCGCTCTACGGGATCCGCAAGGTGGATGAGTTGGACCGTCTGTTCATCTATCTGTGCATCCACAGCGGCGGCATCCTGTCCATCAAGACGGTTGCGGATGCCCTGGACAGCAACACCACCACGGTGGGCAACCACCTGGCCGCACTGGAACAGGCACATCTGGTGTACAAGATCCCGCCGATAAGGACCGGCGGCAAGAACGTGCTTCGCGCTCAGCACAAGTACTACCTGGCCGATGCGGCCTTGCGCAACGCTGTGTTGCTGAAAGGCCGCGAGGTGGTGGACGATGCCACGGAGATGGGCCTGCTGGTGGAAACGGCCGTACTGCGGCACTTGAAGGCCTTCCACTACCGCGAGCTGCCGATCGTGGGCTACTGGCGCGATGCCGCCACCGACAAGGAAGTGGACCTGGTGATCAAAGGGCCAGGCTACCACATGGTCTCGGAGATCAAGTACCGGGGCGATGGCCACATCCCCAAGAACGATGGCATCGTGAAGTACTGCTCCGAAGAGCAGGTGGACATCGCCTTCTGGGTGACCAAACGCGAGGACGACATCGGCACCCAGAGGATAGAAGGCATCGACACGCCCTTTCTCCGCATCCCTGCACACATCTTCTGCTACCTGCTCGGGGCAGCGGAACAACAACACTGGAAGACGTAACGACCGCACCCAACGCCTACGCCGAGCTTCGGCGTCCAACGCATGAACGCATACATCATCGCCGGTTTCCGCTCCGCAGTAGGCAAAGCGCCCCGCGGCAAATTCCGTTTCACCCGTCCGGACGACCTGGCCGCGCACGTGCTGAACCACCTGGTGAGCTCGGTGCCCGGGCTGGACCGCACGCGCATCGACGACGTGATCGTGGGCAACGCCACGCCCGAGGCCGAGCAGGGCCTGAACATCGGCCGCATGATCAGCCTGATGGGCCTGAACACCGACAAGGTGCCGGGCATGACGGTGAACCGCTACTGCAGCAGCGGCAGCGAGACCATCGCCATCGCGGCGGCCAAGATCCACAGCGGGCAGGCCGACGTGATCATCGCCGGCGGCGTGGAGTGCATGAGCCCGATACCCTTCGGCGGCTGGCGCATCGTGCCCAACTACGAGGTGAGCAAGGCGAACCCCACCTACTACTGGGGCATGGGCCTCACCGCCGAGGCCGTGGCGCGCGACTTCAAGGTGAGCCGCGAGGACCAGGACGCCTTTTCGCTGAAGAGCCACGAGAAGGCGCTGGCGGCGATCAAGGAAGGCCGCTTCAAGGATGAGATCGTGCCCTTCGAAGTGGAGCGCGTTTACCTCGATGAGAAGGAGAAGCGCGCGGTGGAGAAGTACGTGGTGGATACGGATGAAGGTCCGCGCGCGAGCACCCTGGAGGCGCTGGCGAAGTTGAAGCCGGTGTTCGACGCGAAGGGCACGGTAACGGCGGGCAACAGCAGCCAGACGAGCGATGGCGCGGCCTTCGTGCTGGTGGTGAGCGAGCGCATGCTGAAGCAGCTCAATGTGCAGCCGATCGCGCGCCTCCTCTCCTACCACGTGGCAGGCGTGGAGCCGCGCATCATGGGCATCGGTCCGGTGGCGGCCGTGCCGAAGGCGCTGGAGAAGGCCGGACTGAAGTTGAACGACATCGGGCTGTTCGAGCTGAACGAGGCCTTCGCATCGCAATCACTGGCGGTGGTGCGCGAGCTGGGGATCAACCCGGAGCTGGTGAACGTGAACGGCGGGGCGATCGCGCTGGGGCATCCGCTTGGATGCACTGGGACCAAACTCACTGTACAGCTCTTGAACGAGATGCGACGCAGGAAGCAGAAGTACGGTGTTGTCACGATGTGTGTCGGGACTGGTCAAGGCGCCGCCAGCGTCTTCGAACTGTTGAACTAGGATCAGAAGATCAGATGGTGAGAGGATTTGATGATGGGAATGCCCGTGCGGGCGTGCCCCCTCGCAAAGCCTCGGGGTCCGGCTCTCCGCTGTACTCCTCGCTCGTTCCTCGCTGCGGGGTGCCGCTCCGATCCGTCACGCGAAGTTCGGTATCTGTCCAAGAACAGGAACATTGAGCCATGACCAAGAACGGCACGGTTCGCAGTGTAGTGTTGTGGGTATGCCTGCTTATCGCGGGATTGGCTCTGTTGTTGGTAAGCGACAACTGGTGGCACGAGTTCATTCGCACCAGCTTCTCATACAACGGTGAGGACTACTACAAGACCGAAGGCGCGGTTCTGCGCGAACACTTCGGGAAGGGCTTGTTCCTTACAGTGGCTTACCCGTTCTCTTCGTGGCTCATCGTGTCGTTTACGCTTCTGATGCTCACTCCACGAGAGAGAGTCATCTACAAGATCATCGGAGGTCTGGCACTCCTCTACTTGTTGTTCATCCTCCTCTACGCTGGAGAGAAATCCTATCAGTTAGCCAATGGAACATTTGACAACAGCTACCGTGTAGTCGCAATCAGTGGTGCTGGCGTTGCTCGGGTGTTGGGCATCGTGCTTGGTGGATGGTTGGCCGTGCGCTTGGATGTGTATGGTCGACTGAATGCACTGCTCGCTCGAGCCAGCTATCGCAAAGAAGCCCATCAGCTTCGCTAACATTAGTTCCAGATGAACCCGGCGCTTTTCACCAAATCCTGCCTGAACGAAGGGGAATGAGCAAATCGGCCATCATAGACGGCAACACATTCTCTGACCTGTCCGGGTTCTATGACGAGGTTGAACGGAAGCTCACACACGGACTCGACTGGAGCATTGGTCGCAACCTCAACGCATTCAACGACGTGCTTCGTGGCGGCTTCGGTGTCCACGATTACGCCGAACCACTGGATCTAACGTGGTTGAACTCCGAGAAAAGCAGGCTGGATCTTGGACGGGAAGCGACTGCACGGCACTATGAGGCCATGCTCGCAACGTGTCATCCTTCGAACATTCCACACGTCCAGCAACAATTGGATGCACTGAAGTCCGGGAGAGGGCAGGTGTTGTTCGAGATCATTCTCGATATCATTCGCAACCCAGAGCACGATCACGTCACGTTCACGCTTCAATGAACCCCGCGCCCTCCATGCCCCGCGTTGACGCCTTCTTCGCGGGATGCCTGCTCTTGGCCGCCTGCCAGTCCCCCGCCCCACCCCAGTCCCTAACGCCCCACGAGATCCACACCCCCGCCTACGACCTCCTCCTCCCCGCCAAGCAGGACCTGTCCCGCCCCGGCGGGAAAGCCCTGCTCATCCTCTTCCCCTGTTTCAGCTGCGATGCAGCGAATACACGCTCGGAGTCGCCCATCGCGGACACGGCGGTGGCCAACGGCATCGTGGTGCTATTGATGAACTTCAACCAGCACATCCTGATGAGCGAAGCGGAGAAGCGGGAGGTGCTCGATACGATCGCGGCGGCTGTGAAGGCGCATGGGGTCGATGCCACGAACACCTTCATCGGCGGCTTCTCCTCCGGCGGCAACGTGAGCGTGCTGCTGGCGAAGGAGCTGGTGCACGCGCCACGGCCGGGCATCGGCCTCAAGGGCGTCTTCGCCGTGGACAGTCCGCTCGACCTGGTGCACCTGTACGAATGCTCGCTGCGCGACCTGGCAAAGACCACCTTCCCAGAATACAAGGGTGAAGCGCGCTACCTGATCGCGTTCCTGGACAGCACGCTCGGCTCGCCTACGGACAGCTTAGCCAACTACGAACGCGCCGCTCCCCTGTTGAACTCGTCCGCGAGCGTGGCCCCGCTGAAGGACCTGCCCATCCGCTTCTACACGGAGCCGGACACAGCGTGGTGGCGCACCAACCGGGATGACAGCTACGAGGAGCTGAACGCCTTCGCCATGAAGCGCATCCACGACACGCTGGTGGCGGTGGGGAATGCGCGAGCGGAGTACATCACCACGGAAGGGCGCGGGGTGCAGCACGGCAACCGGCACCCGCATGCGTGGAGCATCGTGGAGGAGCGGGAGCTGGTGCGGTGGATGGAGGGGCTCTGTCGGTGAGGATCTGTCTCCAACTGAAGGTCCGACCTATCGAGCGCTGTAGTGCGTCCCCCGCCCCACCCCTTCGCGCAGCAGCACCTCGGCGCCGACCATCGTTTCGAGGTCCTTCTTCACCGTTGGTAGCGGAATGCCCAAAGCCTTGGCGATGGCGCCCGCCTGAGCACCGGCATGCGCCTGCACATAGCGCAGGATGTTGCGCTGGCGTTCGTTGAGGTCGGTGATGGCGCCCTTCGCCTCCAGCTTGGCGCGGAGCTTCTCCATCATCACCACCAGGCAGTCGAGGAAGAAGTGCAACCAGGGGCCGATGTCCTCGCCGGGGCGGTTGGCCTGGCAGGTGCGCAGCACGCGGTAATACTCGCTCTTACGCCGCTCGATCTCGTGCTCGAAGCTGACGTACTGCACCCAGGGATAGCCCTGTTGCAACAAAAGCAAGGTGGCGAGCAGGCGACTGAGGCGGCCGTTGCCGTCCTGGAACGGATGGATGGTGACGAACTCGTAGCAGAAGGCCGCGACGCGCACCAGCGGATGCACGGCATCGGGACGGGCGTACCACGAGACCAGCGCACGCATGGCGTCCTCGGTCTCCACACCGGGCGGAGTGGTAGTGAAGACCACGGTTCGACTGCCATCGGGCAGGGTGGCCTCCACGGCATTGGAGCGCTGCTTGTAGCCGCCGCGGTGCCAGGCGTCCTTGGTGCTGTACTGGAGCGTGAGCTTGTGCAGGTGCTTCAGCTCGCTCTCACCGATGCGGATGTCGGCGTAGGCTTCACTGAGGGTATCGAGCGCCTCGAAGTAGCCAGCCACCTCCTGCTGGTCGCGGTCCTCCAGCTTCGTGATGTCGAGTTGGGCAAGCAGGGCGTCCACGGCGGCATCGTCGAGGCGGCTCCCTTCGATGCGGGTGGAGGCGCCCACGCTCTGGATGGTGGCGATGGACTTGAGGTGCTTGAGCGAGCGGCCTTCGCGGCGTTCGATGCCGGCCCACTCCCCGGCGAAGCGGTCCACCCGGCTGATGGCCTGGAGCAGGTCCCAGGTGAGGTCGAGACGGAAAGTGTGGACGACGGACATATCCGCAAATATACGGTAATATCCGTTTCGTATCCGAAAAGGGTACGGGTGTATCCGAGAATATCCGCAAATAGCCGCAACGTATCCGCTATCGTTCCTTGCAATGACCCGTTAGACCAATGGAAAGCGATGCAGTTCCCGGTATCGCTCGCCAGGTTTCAGGATGCGCTTCAGGAGAACGACCTCCGACACGCGCTCCCTGCTCGCATGTTCATGCGGTGCGAGCATCTCCCATGCCTTCTCGAACTGCTCGGGCTTCAGCCCCGCCGCGATGGTGAGGTGCGGATGTTCCGTCTCGCGGACCGCTCCGCGCAAGGCATCGTAAGCCTGCAACGCGGCGGTGATCGGGGTTCGCACGGAGGCGATGGTGTCCTTCTCTACGGGGTCGATGTAGATGGTAAGCTTGTCGGGAAAGTAGGTGATGCCGTTATAGCGGAGATTAAAAGGCCGCTGTTCCGTGGTGCCGCGTTCGATGGCCTCGATGATGCCTGGCTCGTGCTCCAACGGCAGGTCGAGGAAGCAGAGCGTGATGTGCGGCGGGTTGTTGCGACCGCTGAAGGAACCGATGCGTGCATGAAGCCTTTCACGGAGCCGCTCCACTTCGGTCGAGAGCGCCGGAAGCGGGAGGATGGTCAGGAGGAAACGGTGCAGCACCTTGTAAAGCTGCGAAATGAGCGTGGACGAGATGGTGCTTGCGTGATCGAGGATGTCACCTTTGTGTTGGATCCGCGTCATTGTACCAGCCCACATGATCGACAACAAGCCCTCGTCACTCGCATTCCTGCCTGCCCTTGGCGCATTCGCGATCCTAAGCGCGTGCAACGGCCAGCCCATCGCCAAGCGCACGGTGGTGATCACCCACGACACAGTCCCGATCCCTGGGCAGTGGCCCATGCCTACTGAGGAGGGGCAGCTGTGCAGTTGGGTGCGCAACATGCACCAGGACCGGAGCGGAGCGCTCTGGTTCGGGACGAACCATTTCGGCGTGATCCGCTATACGAACGATACGCTGGAGTACCTCGCGGACAGCGCAGGGATCACGAGTGGTCGGATCAACGCGATCGCTGAGAGCGCTGATGGCACGATCTGGCTTGCGACCGATGGAGAAGGCCTCTGCTTCCGCCGACCGAAGGTTTCGCGCGGAGCACCGCATTTGGGCTTCTCGCGGCTCACCGCCAAGGATGGCCTGCTCAATGACCGGATCTGGAGCATGCGGCTGGGCCGCGACGGTTTGCTGTGGCTTGGCACGATGACGGGGCTGTGCACCTACGACGGTGAACGGTTCGAGACCATCGAACTGCCGCCCAGTACGTCGGTGGATCCCTCGACGATGCTCTCTCCCACCCGCATCACCTGCATTCTGGAGGACCGGGACGGGCACATCTGGTTCGGGCGCGACGGAGACGGCTTGTTCAAGTATGACCGTAGATCCGGCGCCTTCGCGCATTTCACCACGGTGGACGGCTTGTGCGACAACAGCGTGTGCGGCCTGCTGCAGGACCGCAAGGGCGACCTCTGGATCGCGACGATGCTGGGCGGTCTTAGCCGGTACGATGGCCGTGGATTCACCAATTACACCAAGGAAGGCGTGATAACCGGTTTGGAGATAGCCGGGCTCCACCAGGACAAGGCGGGCCACATCTGGTTCGCAGCGGAGCACGAGGGCGTGTACCGCTATGATGGAAAGACGTTCACACGGTTCGGCGAGCAGGATGGGCTCGGTTCGCAAGGCATCCTGGCGATCATGGAGGACCGCGAAGGCCGCTTCTGGTTCGGAGGGTTCGGCGGTCTCTGGCGTTTCGATGGGAAACGCTTCCTCGAGGTGAGGAAGACGGGACCTTGGGATGCGGGGTGAACCGCTCGGTTGATGCGTGAGGGGCAGGAGCGGCGGCTCCCGCATCAACAAGGCCATTGCGGATGCCGCAGCGAGGAGGCGACGAAGGAGCCACCGCAGCGCGTGCAGCCGCTGGCCGGTTGTGCGGGACCACAGCGGATGACCCGACCCGAGGCTTTCGCGAGGGGCACGCCCTAGAACCGATCAGAAGATCAGAGGATCAGAAAATGCAGCCGACGGCGCTTGGGATTTTGTTATGCGTGCATAACTTTATCCCGAACCGCACGTATATCCCTCAGAGGCACTTCGATCATCTGATCGTCCGACCCTCTGATCATCTGATCGACTCCATGAGCACAGACACCAAGACCAAAGCGCTGCAGGGCGGCGAATTCCTGATCCGCGAAAGCGATCCCAAGGACATCTTCATCCCGGAGGCGTTCAACGAGGAGCAGGGCATGATCGCGCAGACGGCGGTGGACTTCCTTGCGGCGGAAGTGTGGCCCAACCTGGACCGGATCGACAGCATGGAGGAAGGGCTGATGCCGAAGTTGCTGGAGAAAGCCGGCGAACTGGGACTGCTGGGCATCTCGATCCCCGAGGAATACGGCGGCTTCGGTAAGGACTTCGTGACCGGCATGCTGGTGACCGAGAAGACCGGCGCGGGCCACAGCTATAGCGTGGCGATGGCGGCGCACACGGGCATCGGCACCCTGCCGACGCTGTACTACGGCAACGATGCGCAGAAGCAGAAGTACATCCCGAAGCTGGCCACCGGCGAGTGGAAGGCGTGCTACTGCCTGACGGAACCCGGCAGCGGCAGCGATGCGAACAGCGGCAAGACGAAGGCGGTGCTCACGCCCGACGGCAAGCACTACGTGATCAACGGACAGAAGATGTGGATCACCAACGGCGGCTTCGCCGATGTGTTCACGGTCTTCGCGAAGATCGATGACGATGAGAACCTGAGCGCCTTCATCGTGGAAAAGGGCTTCGGGGGCATCACGCTGAACCCTGAGGAGAAGAAGATGGGGATCAAGGGCAGCAGCACGCGGCAGGTGTTCTTCAACGATTGCAGGGTGCCGGTGGAGAACCTGCTGAGCGAGCGGCAGAACGGCTTCAAGATCGCGGTGAACATCCTGAATATCGGCCGCATCAAATTGGCCGGCGCTGCGCTGGGTGGCGCGAAGGCCGTGGTGGATCAGAGCGTGAAGTACGCCAACGAGCGCATCCAGTTCGGCAAGCCGATCAGCGCGTTCGGTGCGATCCGCCAGAAGCTAGCCGACCAGGCGACCTATTGCTATGTGGTGGAGAGTGCGACCTACCGCTGCAGCCAGGATATGGAACGCGCGATCGAGGCCTTGAAGGCCGAAGGTGCGGACCATGCCAAGGCGCTCTTGAAGGGCGTGGAGCAATACGCCGCCGAAGCCGCGATCCTGAAGGTGGCCGGCAGCGAATGCCTGGACTACGTGTGCGACGAAGGCGTGCAGATCTACGGCGGCATGGGCTACAGCGCCGAGAGCCCCGTGGAGCGCGCCTACCGCGACAGCCGCATCAACCGGATCTTCGAGGGCACGAACGAGATCAACCGCATGCTGACAGTGGACATGCTGCTGAAGCGAGCGATGAAGGGCCAGCTCGATCTGCTCGGTCCGGCGCAAGCGGTGGCCGCGGAACTGATGGGCATCCCCGACATGCCGGAGCCCGATGATTCACTGCTCGCCGATGAGAAGCGCATGGTGGCCAACTTCAAGAAGGCCGTGCTGATGGTGGCCGGTGGTGCCGCACAGAAGCTGGGGTTGGAACTGGCGAAGCATCAGGAGACGCTGATGCACATCGCCGACATGGTGATCGACACCTACCTCGCCGAGAGCACCTTGTTGCGCACGTTGAAGCTGGCCGAGATGAAGGGCGCCGCGAACGTCCAGGAGCAGATTGCCATGTGCCAGCTCTACATCCACGATGCGGCCGACCGCATCCACAAGTGGGCCAAGGAGGCGGTGAACAGCTTCGCGGATGGCGACGAGCAACGCGCGATGCTGATGGGCGCGAAGCGTTTCAGCAAGAACACGTCGCTGAACACGGCCGAGCTGCGCAAGGCGGTGGCGAAGAAGATGATCGCGGAGGGGAGGTACTGCTACTGACCGAGCGACCAGAAGATCAGAACATGAACGCCGGGGCGGAAATTTCTGCTCCGGCGTTCTTCTGTCAACTCGGGGGTCACTCCATGAACCTTAGTTAGGTTTCCTTACCAAGCAACCCATAGGCGTAGATCTGCCACCGATGCGTAGTTGCGACAGCATCACCTTCGTGGATGCACGAATATGATGCCGTTGCACTCGGAGATCATCTGATCATCCCATTTGCTGATCTTCTGATCGCAACAACTTCTTCAACACCACGATCTGCCCCAAGTGGTAGTGGGTGTGCTCGATGATACCGTGCAGGTTCCGATACCAGGTGCCATACTTCGGATCCGCCATGTCGGTGTGCAGGCGATCATCCGGTAGTTGGTCCACGAGGTCGGCGAAACGGGTGGCATCGGAGAGGACCTTCACCTTGAGGGCCTGCCAGTCATTCTCCGTGGTGATGGACGGATGTGTGAAGCTGTACTTGTCGTGTGCTTCGAGTGGTCCACCATCCAGGACCTTCAGCACAGCGGCTACGAAGTAATTGATGTGGAAGGTGAGCACCGCGATGGTGTTGAAGCCTTCCCGCATGTGCAATGCTTCCTCCATCGAGACGTCGGCCAGGGTATCGCGGACATTCACAGACGTCCAGTTACCGCCGAAAAGGACCTGGCGGAAGTGGTCGGCGATGGCGCATGCGTGCTTCATGATCCTGGAAAGGTAGCGTTGACCATTGATCGCGTTGGAGCCGTATCCTCGGGCACGGCCCGTCGTGTTCCGTAGGACCGGAACTCACCTGAACAAGGCTTGGATCTCGGCCTTCAACTGCGAGCGTTCGGATCCGCTCATCATTTCGGTATCGAGCAGTTGAAGCGCCTTCCGCAACGCTGCTTCTCCCGCAGGACGATCCCGCTCGAGCAGTACTTCGCCCAGGGACCACTGCATCGAATACTCGTCGGGATATAGCTCCGCTCCTCGCCTGTAGATCGCAAGGACATGATCCGTCATCCCACCCGTCCAGAGCCTCGAAGCCAGTCCGTTGATCTCGGGCACTTCCCAGGGCAATCGCTTTCCACGGAAGATGAGGCTCCTGTCCACCTGGGCCATGAGTTCCACGGGTGAAGGAGGTGGCCCACAAAGCTGGTATTCATCGTTCACCGGGGCGAGGCTGTCACGCAACGAGAAGGCCATGAAGAGCGTTGATAGCAGCTCCGGAAAGGCGATGATCGGCAGCGAGGTATGGCCCGCACTCGGAAACTCTCGGATGGACATGCTTCCCATGGCTGCCGGCAGCGCGTTCCAAACCGCCATCAACGATGCATGATGACCACCGTCCTTCGTTCGCTCGGTGCCGCCCACGGCAAGCAGGACGTCATCATCCGGTCGGTGGTTCAACAGCTCAGCCAGGGCAGGCAGTGTCCGCTCAACCCGGTTCAAAGGCGATAGGGCGATCACCGCATCGAAGGCATCGGGATCGAGCACCTTCGCTTCCAACGCAAAGGAGGCCGTGAAGGAATGTCCGACCAAAACCCTGTAGTCACCGGGGTGGTAAGGTTCGAGCAAGCGTGGCAATTCTTCGGTAAGGAGGGTCAGCATGGCCTGTTGGTCCACACCGGCCGCTTCCTTCACCCGGTCCGCATGGGGCACCACCACCACGAGGGCCTGTGGCACTTCATGGGTGTATTGCAGGTATCGGATGTCGTTCACCACCGGTTCCACGAACCACTCGTGCTGGCCATCAAGGACGATCAACACGGGCATAGCCACCGCTGGTGAGGCCGCTTTGAAGTAGGTCGGCGTGTGTACGATCACCATGCGTTCCGTCCCGAAGGCGGTGCTCTGGAACCGCAGGGTATCCGCACCCAGGAGGACGACCGGCATCAGGAAGGTCATGGAGAACAGGAGGCGCACGGTGCGAAGATGCGGACCAAGGTCTGAAGGACGCATCAGAGCGAGCGCGTATCTTGGACGGATGCGTCGGAACCTGCTCTGGTCCTCCATGCTATTGCCGTCACTCGCACTCCCACAGGTATGGAGTCCGCTGCCTGACTTCCCTGGAACAGCACGGGATGATGCGGCCGCCTTCGTCATCGGGAACGACATCTACGTAGGTACGGGTAGGCAGGTGGACTTCGGGCTGACGGCGGATTGGTACCGTTACAATACCATCACCGGGTCCTGGAGCGAGGTCGCAGCGCTACCCGCGGATGGACGTCAGTACTGTTCGTCCTTCACCTGGGATGGTAAGGGCTATCTCGTTGGCGGACATGTGAACGGCATGCCAAGTGCGGAGGTCTGGACCTATGACCCGGTGCTCGACGCATGGGAACAACAAGGACCCTTGCCCGAGGCGATGCACGCATCCACCGCCTTCGTCCTTGATGATGGGCCGCATGTGGTGACCGGGTACCTGAGCAACGACCTTCCCTCGACCTATCACGTGCGATCGGACATGGCATCGGGTTCTTGGTCCACTTTGGCGAACATGCCCGGCGCACCCCGGCATCGTGCTTCCAGCTTCGCCTATGGCGGGGCCGGTTACGTGCTGGGTGGGGCCGATGTGACCTCCTACGAGTTCGATGAAGTGTGGCGCTTCGACCCGATGGAGGGAACGTGGGTGGCGCGTGCACCACTTCCGTCCGGGCGTTTCCGCGGGGATGCCATCGAGGCCGCTGACGGAGGTGTCCTCATCGGAGGAGCAAGCGTCCAGTTCGTCCCTACAGGCGTGCACGATGATGTCTGGCATTACCATGCCGCATCCGACACCTGGGAGGTCCTACCCCCCTTCCCACCAGGCGCACGCAGCAATGCCGTCATCGCGACGGTGAACGGCAGGATCTACTACGGCACAGGTAGCAATGCCGTGGAGCGTTACAGGGATTGGTGGCGGCTCGACCTGCCCGTATCCGTACACGAGCAGGACGTGGACCTACCCGCTCCATACCCCAATCCGACCAGCGGTACCCTGCGCCTTGAAGGAAGTCTGCTTCCATCGGACCGGAAGGTGATCCTGATGGACGGCAATGGGCGCGCGATCCGTGAATGGCCGGTCAGCCACACAAGCGTCGATCTTGACGGAGTGTCACCTGGTGTGTACGTGCTCCGGATCGAAGGCGGAACGATCCGCCGTCATCCGCTCATGATCATCCCCTGATCCATGAACTTCCTCCCCGAAGGGATCGACCGGTACTGTTCCGACCACAGCAGCCCGGAACCCGCGCTCCTGGCGGAGCTTGCGGCCGAAACACACGCATCCATCGCAGAGCCGCGAATGCTGAGCGGCCATCTCCAAGGCCGCTTCCTGAGCATGCTGAGCAAGCTCGCGCGTCCGCACCTCGCCTTGGAGATCGGCACCTATACGGGCTATGGCACCCTATGCCTCGCAGAAGGGCTGGCACCGGATGGATCGATCCATACGATCGACGTGCATGCGCCCGTGGCAGCGGTTGCCGACCGCTACTTCCGTCGTTCCGGTCTGCACGAACGGATCCACCAGCACGTGGCACCGGCCCAGGAGGTCATCCCCGGGATCGAAGGGGCGTTCGACCTCGTCTTCATCGATGCGGACAAGTCCAACTACCCGCGCTACCTCGAACTCGTGATCGATCGCCTGGTCCCCGGCGGACTCATCATCGCCGACAATGTGCTGTGGAGCGGCAAGGTGTTGCAGGACAAGGCGGCGCTGGACACCGATACCCGCGGGCTGATGACCTATGCGGAGAAGGTGGCGAAGGATCCGAGGCTGGAGAGCGTGCTGTTACCGCTGCGCGACGGTCTGCTTGTCAGTCGGCGAAAGTGACCGCTGCACACGGTTATCTTGGCGCACCATGATCGATCTGCGTTCGGACACCGTTGTCAAGCCCACCCCGGGAATGCGTGCTGCCATGGCTGCGGCCGAGGTCGGGGATGACGTCTTCGGCGAGGACCCCACGGTGAACGCTTTGGAGGAAAGGCTCGCGGACCTTTTCGGACATGAAGCCGGATTGTATTGCAGCAGCGGTACCCAGACCAACCAGATCGCGATCAAGGTGCACACGCGGCCGGGGGATGAGCTGATCGGGGATGATGGCATGCACATCTACCGGTACGAAGGCGGAGGCATCATGGCCACGAGCTCATGCAGCGTGAAGTTCGTGGCGAACGACAGGGGTCGGTTCACCGCAGCCGCGGTGGAAGGCGCGATCAACAGTGTGGCCGACAACTACCTCACGCGGACGCGGCTCGTGAACATCGAGAACAGCCACAACCGTGGAGGAGGTGCCATATGGGACCTTGCGGAGGTCGAACGCATCCGCTCGGTCTGCACCAAGAACGATCTGGCCTTGCACTTGGACGGTGCGCGGATCTTCAATGCGATGGTCGCCGATGGACGCGCTCCGCTCGAATGGGGCAAGCCCTTCGATTCGGTGAGCGTGTGCCTGAGCAAAGGCCTTGGTGCACCAGTGGGAAGCGTGTTGCTGGGCAGCAAACCCTTCATCCTCGAGGCACGCCGGGTGCGGAAGCGGATCGGTGGCGGCATGCGCCAGGCCGGGATCATCGCCGCCGGTGCCGCCTATGCGCTGGACCATCATCTTTCACGCCTCCCGGAGGACCATGCCCGCGCTCGAAGACTCGCCGAAGCGTTGATGGAACTGCCGTACGTGGCACAGGTCCAACCCGCCATGACGAACATCGTTGTGTTCCGCCTGCACGGCGAACGGGGTGCGGCCCCGTTACTGGCACACCTTCGTCAGGCGGGGATCACGGCCCTTCCGTTCGGGCCCGACACCGTCAGGTTCGTCACCCACCTGGAGATCACTGACGAGGCCATTACGCGCACGATCCAGGCCCTAGCTTCGTTCAACGCATGAGAGTACTCCTCCTTCTGTTGTTGGTACCTCCGCTACAGGTGGCGGCCCAGAAAGGCTTCATCCACAAGGGCGAACGAGAGGGGGTGGAAATGGCGTACCGATGGAACCATCCGGTCGGCAAGCCGAGCGAACTGATCCTCAAATTGAAGAACACGACGCAGGAGGACAGACATGTATCGCTGGTGATCGACCTGTACTACCAAGGGCTCACGGTGGAAGTGCTGGAGGCGGATACCTGCATCAAGGCCGGCCGGACGTTGAACGGCAAACTGAACGGCATCTACTTCATCCCGCAACGGCTCAGCTCCGAACAGATCAAGAGCGGCGATGCGGAAGCCGAATTGACGCGGAGCGAGGTAACTCCTGAGACCTGCCCATGAGCACTCCACGGCGATCCGAATGGTGGCTGATCCTTTCGATCGGGGGCGTCCTCATTGTGATGATCGGGGCTTTGATCGCGGGCTCGTTGAAACTCGTTCAGCGTCGTTACGGCTTGTCCGAACAGGCGTTGCAGAACGCTCAACAGCTCGTGCGGGTGCGGCTCGATGCCCTCACACGGGAGCTTGTCGAGGACCTGCGTGAGGAGGCGGCCGTGGTGGGCAGCCCGGATACCGTGCTCCTCCGCCAACGGTGGTTCCCGCTCATGGATTCGCACTGGCAGATCACGGCCATCAGACTGGCGGATGAATATGGCAACGAACTGGCGTTGATCCGTTCGGATACGGCGTTCATCGTGAGCAGGACAGCCCACGGATCGAAGGAGGGGCCTCCCATCCGCATGGCTTATTCCCTGGACCCTGGACACGCGGTCACCTCAGGCCCTTGGCTGCATCCAGGGGACGGCGATCCGCGCGAACGGGTCTGGTTCAGCAAAGCCCTGGAGGACATCCGCAATGAACCCATCTGGAGCCTGTATGGACCTGACACCGTCGACGCACCCATGCTCCAGGCCTCCTACCTCATCCGGAGCGAACAACGGGACCAGCCGTACCGGATCATCCAGTTCACGACGGACATCGCACGATCGACCTGGTTCGATACGCGTCAGCCGGGCGACCATCAGCCAACGACCCTGCTGGTCGATGACCAGGGCCGGAGCTTGATACGCGTGGACACGAACGTGCATCAGGTTTCAGCCATGGTCGGTTCGGCAGCGCTGACCATCTGGAAGGAGAGCAAGACCACAGGTGCCTTCCCGGTGGAGGTGGGAGGTGTGCGCTACCTGGCGCTGATAGGAACGTATCCGTTGCACGGCCAGGTCTTGAACGTGGGGGTGGTGATCGATCCACGGATGGTGGACCTGTGGATCGACCCGGAGCGTTTCGCGATCATCATGGCCGCCATTCTCCTGACCTCCCTGACGGCACTGCTGGTGTGGGCATGGATGCGCAAACGCTCCTCCGACGAACGGATCAGGAAACAGGCCAAGCGGAACAGGTCCCAGGAGATGAAGCTGGCCAAGGCCTTGGGCGAACGCGAAGTGCTCAACCGCGAGGTGCACCACCGGGTGAAGAACAACCTTCAAGTGGTGAGCAGCCTGCTGAATCTGCAGGCGACGCGGTTGGAGGACGGTGCCGTGAAGAACGAGTTCCTCCGAGGCAAGCGACGGATCGATACGATCGCACTGGTCCATCACAAGCTGTACGGCCTCTCCGATCTGCGGAACGTGGACCTCTCCCGCTTCTGCAACGACCTTGTCACGGCCATCGCCGCCCTCTACGCACCGAAGAGCCGCTCCGTGAGCCACGAGATCGACACGGATGGCATCAAGGCTGACCAGGATACGGCCATCGAACTCGGCATCATTCTATGCGAACTGGTGGGCAACACGTATCAGCACGCCTTCCCTTACGCCACGGGGGGGCATGTGGAGATCCGGATCCGTCGGGTGGAGGGCGACCTCTATCGGCTCACGGTCAAGGACAATGGTAAAGGGATCTCTGAGGGCGGCCAGTACGGTACGGGCAAGCTCGGTCTGGAGATCGTGGAAGCCCTTTCCGAACAGCTCGATGGCTCCTTTCACATGTCGACCAACCCCGGGGTACAGTTCGAGGTCCTCTTCCGGATGCAACGGACGCCGGTCACGGTGAAGCCTTCGGAGGAGGTGGCCCGCTGACCAGGCTCACCGGATCCACTCCACTTCCACACGACGCTCGCTGGGATCACGCCCGATGCTCTTGCTATCGCCGTAGAAGTTGACCAACAAGCGTTCCGCGCCGATACCCCGTGAGAGCAGGTAGTTGCGCACTGCATGGGCACGCTGCTCGCTCAGGCGGAGGTTGGACGCGTGATCGCCGCTGCGGTCGCTGTAACCGGTGATGAGCACACTATGCTGCGGGGTACGCGCCAGCTGCTCGAACACTTCGTTCAAGAGGACCCGGTGCTCCTCATCCAACCGGACGGAAGCGCGCGCGAAGCGCAGGGTGATGTTGCGACGGACAAGGTCGCTCAGATCCGCCGACGGGTTCTCAGGAGCGGGAGCCGGGTTGTTCTCGCGCACTTCGAGCTCCAGGCCGGTCAAACGGTCCTCGATGTCCTCCATGCGGTCGCGTATGGCCCATAGCTCCTTGCGCTGGTCCATGCGATCGATCCGCTCGTTGATGGCGTCGAGCTCCGCCTTGAGCCAACGGTCGCGCTTGCGGATACGCTGTGGTGCCAGGTCCTGCACTTCCTCCGTGACCGGCGACGCGGTACGCTCCTGCATGGCGGCCATCAGGCGGTCCGCGAGCTGCGGATCCATTCCACCGGCGCCTGAATCGGCCAGCTGCAGGTCCAGGGCACAGAGGTAGTTCTGCTCATCGAATACGGTCCCGCAGGTGCTGTTGATGCGGACCTGCGCACTGGCATCACCGGCTCCTTCCCCAAGTACAGCGACCGTGGCCAACGGAAGGAGGTCGGCGCGCAATTGTCGCTCCAACTCCTCCCGCTGGGTGCGCACATAGTAGTAGATCGCCATGTACTTGTCCTGATCCTCCCCCGCATCCACCCCATACCGCGCCTGGCTCCAGTCGATGTGCGTGAGACGGGACAGCTGCATGCGTGTGGGCTCGCTCAATCCGTCGAAGAGCGATGAAACACCGAGCTCACGAGCGGCCGCCATCACCATCGCATCGATCTCCGCAGCGAGCTGATCGCTGGGCAGGTCGCTCACCACGCCCTGCTTGGTGAAGTGTACGCGCGCATCCAGGTATGCCCCGATACCCGCCTCCATCAAACGGTCGAGCATCAATCGCGTCCCATCATCAGGTTGCACCGTTCGTTGGATGCGGAAGCTGGTCATCGCACCCGGCACCCCTGTCCACACGGCTTGGAACAGTGGTTCGGGTGCTTCCGGGTCCTCGGAGGAACCCTCTACGATCACCTCCGAGCCACCGCTCTGGCCGGTCAATTGGATGGCCGATTGGCCCTTCGCGAACAGGCCGACAAGCATCCCGCAACACAGGAGAGGAGCGGTCATATGGCAACGGGATCGCCGCACAGCGCACGAAACTACCGGGATGCACCGCGCGAGTCCAGTGTAGGAGCGGGAAAGATCTCAACGATCAGGGCCGGCGACGGGGCCCTCCACCAGGCCCACCTTGCGTTCCAATGCCCACACCATCGCCGAAGTGCGGTCCCCGAAGATCCGGAAGGGGAAGGCGGGACGCTCGACATGCTTGAAAACCTCCGCCTGTGCACGGCTACCGCTGTGTGTCACGACCAACGCAACGGGATGGCCCTGCGCACCACACACCCTGCGCAGGAGGGCACGGGCATCATCCGCAACGACCACATGGGCAGGGAACTCCATCACCACAGGGCAGATACCGGAAGGGTCCATGGCCCCGACCAGCCGGATGAACTCCTTCATGTGCCCGCGGTCGACCTGCGCCCCGGGCGCCAGCGCGAAGCGCAACAGGCCGTCCTCGCGCCAGAGTTCGAAGGGTTGCTCGAAGGCTGGTAGGTGGTGGTGCATGGCCGAACTTACGGCCGCATCGACCCAACCCATCCCGGAAATGGGAAAGGATCTCCACAGGGTTCTTCACCGCCCCTATCGGAGCACCTCGGGGACCGGCGAACCGAGCGTCGCATCCGGCAGTGCACAACCCATGATCATCGCCAGGGTCGGGGCCAGATCGGTGATGGACACCGTGCGCACCACTTCGGTGTGTCCGATGCCCGCCCCCATGAAGAGCACGGGCACATGCGTATCGTAACGCCAGGGAGAACCGTGCTCCGTGCCACGTTCGCTCATGCCCGCATAGCCGACCAGGTGGCTGGGACGCATCACGTAGCACACGTCACCACTGCGCATGGGCATGAAGCCCCGTTGGACCGATCGTCGGAGGCCTTCGCCATAGGCATTGCGCGCCAGGTCGCTCGCAGTGATGGCGTCCGAGATCATGGGATGGGACAGCAACGCATCGGCCGCCACATGCTGCACTTCCGCAGGATCCGCGCCATAACGCTTGATCAGCTCCTCGCTCATCCACAGCTGCTCCTTGATGCGCTTCACCACCCACTCACCTTCGCCGAACCGTGCGCTGAGCGCGGCATTCACCCGGCCGATGAGATCATTCACATCCACGTAGCCGGCGCTGCCCTGCTGGTCGCGTAGAAAGGCCGGCACATCCACCGCAGCATGGTCGGCGGTGAGCATCACGGTGTAGGCTCCCTTCCCCACCCGGCTGTCAAGCGCATCGAACAAACGTGCGAGCTCCAGATCGAGGCGTATGTACATGTCCTCCAGTTCCACGGCCCGCGGGCCCACCTCATGGCCGAGCTCATCGGTGGCGCCATAGCTGATCGCGAGCAGATCGGTGACCGCATCTTGACCGAGCTCTTCCCCTGCGATGGCTGCGAGTGCGAACTCGGTGGTGAAGGTGTTCCCGGCCGGGATGAAGCGCAGCGGCACCGTGCTTCGACCCGCGGTCTCGTACATGGCCTTCACATCCATGGGAAGTGTGGGGCGCAGTGTTCCGGCGAGCGGTTCTTCATAGGGGTTGTCATCGGGCAGCGCTTGGTGGTAGCGGTCCTTCGGCAGCAGCAGGTCCCAGCTCTGCTTCAAATACTGCTGCGGAAGGCCGCGAGCATTGAAGTCCTTCACCCATTGCGGCAGCTCCGTCATGTACCAGGTGCTGGTGGCCATGTGCCCCTCAGTGCCTTCGAAGAACCAGTACGCCGCGTCGCCGGTGCGCCCGATCGGAAGGATGGAACTCCGGTCCTTCATGGCCACACCGATGGTCTTGGAACGTCCATCGGTGCGTCGCTCCAGCTCATCGGAAATGGTGGTCGCCAGCAGGTTGTTCGGCGATCGCTGCCCCTTGGATCCTTCACCCCCTACACCACTTGCCGCATCGTCCTGCACACAATAGAGCGGCGTTCCCGTGCTGCGGATCCACATGTCGTTGGCCACGATACCATGATGCATCGGAGTGGATCCCGTGTAGATGCTCGCATGACCAGGTGCGGTGTGCGTCGGTGCGTAGTCGTACTGCACGTTGCGGAGGAAGGCACCTTCGCCCACCAGGCGTTTGAAACCACCGGGACCAAAGTTGTCCCAGTACCGATAGAGGTAGTCCACGCGCATCTGGTCCACCACGATGCCCACTACGAGCTTCGGCGGTCGCGCCCAGGTGGGATCCTTGTACACCGCGCGTGTGGCCGTGCCAGTGGGCGGAACGGAAGCAGGGCTCTCGGGCCGCGGCCGTTTCACAGGACGAACCTCTTGCCCGGACTGTGCGTGAACACCGAATGGACCGAAGATGAATAGGACGAAAAGGAGGACGGACTTCATGCCGAACGTGCGAAGAGGTGGAACAGAAGGATGCCGGCGCCGACACTGACGATGATGTTCACCGCCGCGTACCCGACGAAGCCATCGCGCAGCAGCTGGTAGTTCTCCGCATTGAAGGTGCTCATGGTGCTGAAGCCACCGCAGAAGCCGATGGCCAGCAAGGTGCGCCAATGTTCCTTGCCGGCGGCGTGGACCTCGAAGCGCAGCACAAGCCACGCGAGCAGGGTGGTCGCGAGGAGGTTGGCGGACAACGTGGCCCAGGGGAACCAGGTACGCGGCATCACCCGGAACAGGCCAAGGCTGATCGCGTAGCGCAACACGCTGCCTGCACCGCCACCCAGGAAGACCGCCAGCCAGCCCATCATGCGTCAGTGGTTGTGGGACGAACGTTCAGGATGCGACGCAAGGCCACCGCGAAGATGATGCCCACCGAAGCACCGAAGAGCGAACCGACGAGCACATCGCCGGGATAATGCACACCGAGGTAGATCCTGCTATAGCCCACCAGCGCCGCCCAGATGACCAGGGCTGGAATGGACCAGCGCGGCCGGCCGCCAAGGATGCCGATCATGAAGAAGGCGATGGCGCTGTGGTTCGCAGCGTGTGAGGAAACGAAGCCGTACTGTCCACCACAACCCTCGGGCACCAGATGCACCATCCCGCTCAGGGTCGGCTCATGGCATGGCCGCAAACGATGCACGCTCTCCTTGAACAACTGTACGGACCCTTGATCGCTGCACAGGATCATCAAGCCGATCACCGGTACCGCCCAGACGAGCCCGCGCCAACCCAGACGACGTTGCAGCAGAAAGAGGAGGAACACATACAGTGGGATCCAGGTCGACTTTCTACTGATCAGCAGCATGAGCTCATCGGCCCATGCGGCGTACCAGCCGTTGATCGCCAGGAAGGCCGATCGGTCGAGGGCTTCCAGGTGCTCCAACATCGGTCAGGCCACACGTTCCGCCGGGAAGGAGCCATGCAGCTTCTTCCACAGCTTGTCCTTCAGTTCCTCCAATCCGATGTGCGCCACGCTGCTGATGAGCACATGGTCGATCCCCTTCGGCAACTCGCGCTTCAGCTGCTCCATCATCTCCGCGTCGAGCATGTCGCACTTGGTGATGGCCAGCAGGCGGTCCTTGTCGAGCAGCTCCGGAGAGTACTGTTGCAGCTCATTCAGCAGCACCTGGTAGTCCTTCTTCGGGTCGGCACTGTCGGCAGGGATCATGAAGAGCAGCACGCTGTTGCGCTCAATGTGACGGAGGAAGCGCAGGCCAAGGCCTCTCCCCTCGTGCGCGCCTTCGATGATCCCGGGGATGTCGGCCATCACGAAGCTCTTGTGGTCGCGATAGGGCACGATGCCCAGGTTCGGTGTGAGCGTCGTGAAGGCGTAGTCGGCGATCTTCGGTTTGGCCGCGGTGATCACGCTGAGCAGGGTGCTCTTACCGGCGTTCGGGAAGCCTACGAGGCCGACATCGGCCAGCACCTTGAGTTCCATCACCACCCACTTCTCGATGCCGGGTTCGCCGGGTTGGGCGTAGCGGGGGGTCTGGTTCGTACTGGTCTTGAAGTGCTGGTTGCCCAGGCCGCCGCGCCCACCGGCGAAGAGCACGTGCTCCTCCTTGTCCTTCGTCACTTCGGCCAGCACCTCACCGGTCTCATCATCTTTGATCACCGTGCCCAATGGCAGTTCGATCACCTGGTCCGCGCCACTGCGGCCGCTGCATTGGTTGCTGCCGCCCACCTCACCGTCCTCGGCGATCACGTGCTTGGTATAGCGCAGGTGCAGCAGGGTCCACAGCTGGGCGTTGCCGCGCACGATCACATGGCCGCCGCGACCGCCATCGCCGCCATCGGGGCCACCCTTGGGCATGTACTTCTCGCGCCGCAGGTGGCTGCTGCCCTTGCCTCCCTTGCCCGAGCGGCATTCGATGCGGATGTGGTCGATGAAGTTCATGCGGGCACAAAGGTGGGGAATGCGGGGCGGATGGGGTGCGGCAGCGAATGAGTATCAGATCCGGTCCTATTTGATAGATTCATCCATCGATCTCGTTGCCATGAATACTTCTCGGTTACTTCTCTTCTTGACCTTCACCCAGTTCTTGACCTTCAGCGGAAGGGCGCAGGTCTTCATCCCGGATCAGTTTGAAAGGGATTGGCTGAATAGCGTGATTCCGGGGATCGTGGACATGAACGGGATGATGGATACCCTTCATCCTGGTATTGCACAGCTTGACACTGCGCTCATCGTAGTTGCACAGGGAACGGGATCACTGACACTCCACAGTCCAGGTTATCTCGACGGACTTGTTCATCTGACGGTCGCATCATCGTCGAGCCCAGGCCCGTGGCTTCCAATGGAGATGTCGATCGTTGCAGTACCCGAGGCACTACGAACGTTGGTAGTAGATATCCAGAGTTTTACTGAACCCCTTGAGATCCATTTGCCAAGTCTGCCGGTCGAGATGGACCATCTTCGTGTTTCCGGCATAAGTTATTCTGAGAGCCTAATACACATCGATGAACTACCGGAGACGGTCACTCTTTTTGAAGTAACTGGGGTTTCAGACTTTGAATGGAGTGGTGAATGCAACGCTGACTAGAAGCCATCTCAAAAATAGTTGATGAGTCCAAAGCCATGAACAACGGGCGTTTGACAATGGAAGAAAGGAGGGTCTTGATCTCTTCGCCGTGCATGGCCTCTTTCGATGTCCAAAACGATGGACTGCACGGACGCCCA
>JAKQEI010000131.1 GCA_029573495.1 Bacteroidota bacterium
GCTACGCACGACTTCGCGAGCAGCTGGACGATGCGTTCGTGGAGAGCGGACGTGGCACCGGCGGCACCTACATCGGTGACCTCCCCAGCTTGCGGATCGATCATATCCTCTATGGTGAAGGCCTGGAGGCCTGGGACTTCAACACGCTGGCCGACGAGTTGAGCGATCATCGCGCCATCACCACGTACATCGGCCTGGTCGCCGACGGTGGGTAGGTCATACGGCTGCGGTCGTCTCAGCGCTCCTCCGCTGGATCCTTTACACCGCTCCATCGGCTCACGACGGGCTCAACAGCATATCCTGCGGTCCGCAAGCCAGCGATCAGTCCATCGGCGCGCGGCAGGTGCGCGGCACCGATGAGGAAGAAGACCGATTCGCCCTCGCGGATCAGGTTGTCCATGCGGTGCACCATGCGCATATTGCGCTCGGTCAACAGCGAGTGCTCCAATTCATCGGGCATGCCTTCGGTGCGCTCGGTGATGGCCATCAACGCCTCGAGGTCCTGATCCGCATAGGCGTCGAGCATGGCGTCCAGGTCATCAGCATAGCCATCGTGCTCCACGTGGTCCAGCAGCATCTTCGCCTGCACCGGGATGGGAATGGCATCCACCGCGGCCATCTGTTCCTTGACCGATTCGATGCCGAGCACACGCTGCCCGTTCGCCTTGGCCCGGTACTGGAGGTATTCATCCAGCACCTGCGGTCGATCACCGGCCATGAGGTTCTCCGTAAGCAGAGCCACCACGAAGAAAGGCTTCATCGACATCGTCATCGGCGCCATGAAGCCGATGTTCTCCTGGATCACGGCATCGATCCGTTTCCAATCCTTCGGGCGATAGAGGTCCTCGAGCTTCTTCCCATCCTCCATCCGCATGGTGGTGAGCAGGGCCATTCCCAGCTCCATGCCGGCGGTCGAAAGGTCGAGTTCTCCAGCCACCACGGCACAACGATCCAGCGCGGGGAGCACCGAGTCGCCGAACTGGAAGGCACGTTCGTCCTTGCTATGGACCGTACCGTACAGGTAGCTGGCATGTTCGATATCAGGAGAAGTGATCCGCCAGAGCAATGATGAACTCTCCGTGCCTTGTCCGTGGGCGGACAAGGCAGCCAGGGCGGAACAGACCAGCAGGTGGCGCATGGCCCCGAAAGTAGGCAGCAACGGACCTATCGGGACAGGTGGGCCAGGGCGAAGGAGGCCACGGCAAGCACGGCGAACAACACCATGCTGATGCGGATCAAACTGGAGCGGTCTTCAGAGCGGCTGCGTTCCATGGTCGTTCCTGGTCGGACAAGTGTATGACGTTCGATCGGAAAGGGGTTGCTTGAATGTTGACAGGAACACGACGAATGTCCGCATCGGCTCGACCGCCTCAGCTCCTTGGGCGGCGAGCGCGCCACCTATCGCCGGTTCGGTACCTTTGCCGCCCTCCGATGAGCGCCCCCCGCACCGTTGCCTTCCACACCCTGGGCTGCAAGCTCAACTTCAGCGAGACCAGCACCCTGGCGCGTTCGCTGGAAGAAGCCGGCTATGCGAAGGTGCGGCAGGAGGAACGGCCGGACGTGTTCGTGTTGAACACCTGCAGCGTGACGGAGAACGCGGACAAGGAATGCCGCCGCCACGTGCGCCGCTTCCTCGGGATCAACCCGGAAGCGTTCATCGCGGTGGTCGGATGCTACGCTCAGTTGAAGCCGCATGAGATCGCATCCATCCCCGGCGTGGACCTGGTGCTCGGGGCGAACGAGAAGTTCGATCTGGCCACGTACATCGACCGGCGCATGGCCTCAGCCGAGACCGGTCACCAGGAGCCGAAAGGCCAAGCGGTCTTCTCGCCCATCAAGGACCTCAAGCATTTCGTTCCGGCTTACAACGTGAACGACCGCACGCGCACCTTCTTGAAGGTACAGGATGGCTGCGACTACTTCTGTT
Organism: Bacteroidota bacterium; assembly: GCA_029573495.1. Taxonomy (GTDB): domain Bacteria; phylum Bacteroidota; class Bacteroidia; order Flavobacteriales_F; family PHOS-HE28; genus PHOS-HE28. The sequence goes on from JAKQEI010000131.1 coordinate 1,928, forward strand.
CATTCTGCACGATCCCACTGGCGAGAGGCCGCAGTCGCAGCGCCACCATCGCTGACACGGTGGCGCAGGTGCAGGAGATCGCGGCACGCGGTGTGAAGGAGATCGTGCTTACAGGGGTGAACACCGGCGACTTCGGGCGTCAGCATGACCAGACCTTTCTCGAGCTGATCGAAGTGCTGGACCGGGTGGAGGGCATCGACCGGTTCCGGATCAGCAGCATCGAACCGAACCTCTGTCACGACGGGGTGATCGACTTCGTTGCCGGAAGCACGCGGTTCGCCCCGCACTTCCACATGCCCCTGCAAAGTGGAAGCGATGTCATCCTTCAGCGGATGCGTCGCCGCTATGACACCGCGCTCTATGCCGACCGTGTCCGTCGCATCAAGGAGCGCATGCCACATGCCTGCATCGGTGTGGACGTGATCACGGGAACACCCGGGGAGACGGAGGAGGAATTCATGCGGACCCATGAGTTCCTGCGCAGCATCCCGGTGGACTACCTGCACGTGTTCACCTACAGCGAACGGGCCAACACCACGGCGGTGCGGATGGAGGACAGCGTACCGATGGAAGCGCGCCGCGAGCGGACGAAGCAATTGCGGATCCTGAGCAACAAGCTGCAACGCGCGTTCTATCAGCAGCACCTCGGCACCACACGCACGGTGCTTTTCGAGGCGGAGGAGAACGAAGGCCGGATGCTCGGCTTCACGGACAACTACCTGCGTGTGTCCCTGCCCTATGACCCCGTTTTCGTGAACCGCATCATCCCGGTGCAACTCTCGCGCATGGATGGGGATGGCCACATCGTTGGCGAACGATCCGCCTCACCTGAACTGACGATCGCCCACGCCGAACTGGCCACTGCCGACTGATGTATCCCACCATCTACCACGCGCTCCTGGACCTTACCGGCCTGGATCTGCCTTTCCTCCGCTTCCTCAACAGCTTCGGATTCTTCGTCGCCCTGGCCTTCGTCATCGCGAGTTGGACACTGGGCCTGGAGCTACGCCGGAAGGAAAGACATGGTCTGTTGAAGCCGGTCACCCGCAAGGTCACCATCGGCCTGCCCGCCACGCCCGGCGAGTTGATCTGGAGCGCACTGCTCGGCTTCCTCCTGGGGTGGAAAGGGCTGTACCTCCTTCTTCACTTCGCAGAGTCCACCGCAGACCCGCAAGGCTTCCTGCTCAGTGGTAAAGGCAACTTCATCGGTGGCGTGGTGGTGGGCGGTCTGATGACCTGGATGAAGTGGCGTGAGAAGCAGAAGACCAAGCTATCCGAACCGAGGACCGAGGAAGTGCGGATGGAGGCCCACGAGCATGGCGGCAACATCACCATGGTCGCCGCGCTTTGGGGCCTGATCGGCGCGAAAGCCTTCCATTGGCTGGAGAATCCGGATGAGTTCGTCTCCTTCATCAGGGATCCTGGTGGCGACGGTGTGTTCAGCGGCCTCACGATGTACGGCGGTCTCATCGTCGCCGGCTTCATGGTGATCCGGTACTTTCGGAACAACGGCATACCCGCGTGGGATGGCATGGACAGCGCCGCGCCCGGTGTGATGCTCGCCTATGGCGTGGGCCGCATCGGCTGCCAGGTGAGCGGTGATGGCGACTGGGGCATCGTGAACAACAGGCCCGCACCGGGATGGATACCCGACTGGTTGTGGAGCTACAGCTACCCCAACAATGTCAATGGAGTAGGCATCCCATACACCGGCACCCCCTGCTTCGAAGGATACTGCACCGTGCTTCCCGAACCGGTCTTCCCCACGCCGATCTATGAATCCGTCGTCTGCATCGGTCTCTTCTTCGTGTTGTGGGCCCGGCGCAAACGCATCACCGCTCCAGGCGTCATCTTCTTCACCTTCCTCCTCTTCAATGGCATCGAGCGCTTCTTCATCGAGAAAATCCGCGTGAACGTGGCATTCGCCGGAAGCTGGACCCAGGCCGAAGTGATCTCGCTCGGCCTGGTGATCGTGGGCATCGTGGGCATCATCTGGTTGCGGGGCAGGAACAACGAAAGGCCGGGGTCCGCCGACGCGACCACTACGTGATACAAGGCATGGAACTGAAGAAACTGACCGAACAGGTCGAAGACATCTGCGTGGAGATCGCGGGCTTCATCCGCAGCGAAGCAGGCAAGCTCACCGCCGCCGGCATAACCGAGAAGAGCGCGAACAACCTGGTGACCCACGTGGACCACACCGCGGAGGACCGCCTCGTGGAAGCACTTGAGAAGATCCTGCCGCAGGCCGGCTTCATCGCCGAGGAGGGCAGCGGCGAGCGCGGCGAGGGCCTCAACTGGATCATCGACCCGCTGGACGGTACCACCAACTTCGTACACGGTATCCCGTGCTATTGCATCAGCATCGCGCTGGTCGATGGTACCGAGCCCTTGCTGGGTGTGGTGCACGAGGTCACACGAGATGAACGCTTCACCGCGTGGAAGGGCGGTGGCGCCTACCTCAACGGCAGGCGCATCCAGGTATCGCCACGCAAGGAGCTCGTGGAAAGCCTGCTGGCCACGGGCTTCCCGTACGACGACTTCGGCTACGAGACCGAATACATGGACCTGCTCCGCGAACTGATGCACCGCACGCGGGGGATACGCAGGCTGGGCAGCGCGGCGGCCGACCTGGCCTACGTGGCCTGCGGACGGTTCGAAGCCTTCTATGAATACGGGTTGAACAGCTGGGACGTGGCGGCCGGCGTGCTCCTCGTGCGCGAAGCGGGTGGCCGTGTGAGCGGCTTCGCACCGAGCAAGGACCCGCTCTTCGATGAGGAGATTGTGGCCAGCAACCGGGCGGTGCACGACGAATTGCTCGAAGTGATCGAACGCAACTGGCAGCGGCAGGATTGAGGGTTCTCCCCAGCATCCTGTGAAAGGAACCATGCACGGCGCCGGACCGTACAACGCGCCTCACCGGACCTTTGTCCGGGCCCGATGAACAAGGAACTGATCCGTCCGCTCACCGCCCTGCGGTTCTATGCGGCCTTCGTGGTGTTCTCGTTGCACGCCAGCATGCTGCCCGGCCTGGAATGGCTGGGTCATCCGCATGCCGAATTGCAGGGGCGTGTCGGGGTCTCGGTCTTCTTCGTGCTCAGCGGCTTCATCATGACCTACGTCTATTACGGGGAGGACAGCTGGAAGCCCACCCGCACCAACGCCGGCCGCTTCCTCATCGCCCGTGTGGCCCGCATCTTCCCCCTGCACCTGCTCACCTTGGTGATCTGCCTGCCGCTCGGCCTCAACAGCACCACGGCACCGGTGGATCCCGCGAACCTGCCCTACCACCTCGTCCTTGTGCAGGAATGGAGCCCGTTCGGCTTCTTTGGTCAGGGTCCCAACAAGGTGTCCTGGACCTTGAGCGTGGAGATGTTCTTCTACGTGATGACCCCCCTGCTCTTCGCCGGCATGTTGAAGGCGGGCCGGCGCAAGGCGATCCTCCTCGGGATCATCTTCCTGCTCCTGGCCGGGCTCACCGTGGGCTTCTTCACCACGCACAACGACCCCGCCGCCGTCCTCAAGGTGGAGCGGGCACCCTTCCGGTTGACGGATTACGTGTTCGGCATCCTGGCCTTCCTGCTCTTCCAGCGCGCGAGGACCTATGATGACTGGTGGAAGCGGGCCATGTTGCCCATGGGCATCCTCTGGTTCTGCGGCATGATGGCCTGGCAATACCTCAACGACGAGCAGGGCGGCAACAACCTGTGGATGCTGCCTGGCAGCGTGATGGTGGTCCTTGGCACCGCCTACCGCCGAGATTCGAAGAGCTGGTTCCTGGCCAGCGACCGCATGGTCTTCCTGGGCGAGGCGAGCTTCACCTTCTACATGGTGCACGAGCTCCTCCTCCGGTACAGCCGCCAGATCCTGCTGAAACTGGACTTCGCGCTGCCGGTGTGGTTGTACATCCCCTGGTTCGTGGCGGTGTTCGTGGCCATCCAGTTCGTGGCGAACCAGGTGCACCTGCGATTCGAGGCCCCGGCCAACACCAAGGGCCGCAAGTGGCTCACGAAGGTGTTTGGGCTGGAGAAGCGGAAGGAGCCTGTAACGGCTTAGCCGCGGTCCGTTAAAGCGGTACGTCGTCCGACCAGACGCAATCCCGCCATGGTCAACCCCGCGACCACCAGCAGCACCTCGAAGCCCATCTTGTAACCGAAGAGCAGGGTCTCCGAATTGGCACGGATGAAATAGGTGATGATGGGCGCGGCGATGCACACCACGGGTACCCAGCGCTCCAGCGGCTTCCCCTTGAAG
>JAKQEI010000139.1 GCA_029573495.1 Bacteroidota bacterium
AAGCGGTTTTACGTGCGAAAGTGAATTCAAAAATGCCTCAACGGTTTGACCTGAAAGGGTGCGGCCGCTGGCATCGACAATAGTGCCCGAAATCATCACAGGCATTTCGATGTTGCGGGCTTCGCAAACTTCTTCAATAGCCATCAGGGCTGCTTTGCCATTAAGCGTATCAAAGATTGTTTCAACCATTAGCAAATCGGAACCGCCGTCGATCAAACCTTCCACCTGCGTTTTGTAGGCACCCTTCAGCTCGTTGAACGAAATGGCGCGGTAGCCGGGGTCGTTCACATCGGGGCTGAGCGAGGCGGTCTTGTTCATGGGACCGATGGCACCGGCCACGAAGCGCGGCTTGCTGGGGTCCTTCTTGGTGAATTCATCACAGGCTTCCCGGGCCAGGCGTGCCGAAGCGAGGTTCATCTCGCGCACCAAGTGACCGCATTCGTGTTCGGCCTGCGCGATGCTGGTGGCGCTGAAGGTGTTCGTCTCCACGATGTCGGCGCCGGCCTCGAGGTATTGCTCGTGGATGCGCTTGATGGCCTCGGGGCGCGAGAGCGAGAGCAGCTCATTGTTGCCCTTCAGCAGGATCTTGTGATCCTCCATGCCCTTGGGATGGAAGTCCTCCTCGGTGAGGCCGAGGCGCTGGATCATGGTGCCCATGGCACCGTCGAGGACGAGGATGCGCTCTTGCGCGAGTTGTTCGATGGTGGTCATTGCGTGCAACTAGGTGCGTGCTTTCCGTTAGCTCGTTCGAAATGCAGGTGAATGGGAGTTGGTGATTGGTGAATAGGACTGAGCGGTTCGGCGATGGGGTCTCCCCATTCACCATCGACCATTCGCCATTCACCACACCCAAAAAGAAAAGCCCCATCCGATGGACCGGATGAGGCATCAATATTCCCTTGCGGGACTTGCTTCCTGATCGCGGCTCATCTCTCCCCGTCAAAGTCGGGGCTGGATTTAGCACCTACCCGATGGTCTCCCACCGGACGGTTGCCAAGGCTTCACAGGGCCAGTCCCTCTGCCTTTCTGGATAAGCGATGGAAAGAACGCGGCGCGAAGATAGGTGCGGGAAGTTCAGCGCCCCCCTCCGATGTGCTTCTCCAACCAACCGAACACCTCCCTGTGCCACTGCATGGAGTTCTGCGGCTTCAGCACCCAGTGGTTCTCGTCGGGGAAGCGGAGGTACTTGCTCTCGATGCCCTTGGCCTGGCAGGCGGTGAAGCTGCCGATGCCCTGGGTGAGCGGCACGCGGAAGTCCTTGTCGCCGTGCACCACGAGCATGGGCACGCGCCACTTGTCGGCGTGCAGCAGCGGGTTGAAGGTCTCGTAGTTGGCCGGCTTGCTGAACACACTGCCGCCGTTCTCCCAATCGGTGAACCAGAGCTCCTCGGTGCTGTAGCCCATGGCGCGCGTGTCGAAGATGCCGCAGTGCGACACCAGCGCCTTGAAGGGCTCGTTCCACACGCCGGCGATCCAGTTGATCATGAAGCCGCCGTAGCTCGCACCCAGCGCCGCCACGTTGCCGCCATCGAGGAAGGGGTACTTGCCCAGCGCGAAGGCCAGGCCCTTCTGCAGGTCCTCCAACGGACGATCGCCCCAGTGCTCGTTGATGGCGTCGGTGAAGGCCTGACCGTAGCCGGTGCTGCCGTGGAAGTCGATCATCACCACCGCGTAGCCCTGACCGGCATAGGTCTGTGGGTTCCAGCGGTAGCTCCAGCCATCACCGAAGCTGCCCTGCGGACCGCCGTGGATGAGGAAGGCCACGGGGCACTTCCTGCCTTCGGTGTAGTTCGAGGGCTTCAGCACGTAACCGTACACGGTCTCGTTGTTCCAGCCGGGGAAGCTGAACTGCTCGTAGGCGCCGAAGGCCTTGTTCGCGAGGCCGGCGTTCACCTGCGTGAGCACCGTGGCGCCCTGGTCGATGAGCTTGGCCTTGGGCGCGCTGGCGTACAGCTGCGCCGGACCGCTCAGCCCGCTCTTCTGGAACACAAAGGCCTTGGGCGTTTCCACGAAGGCATCCATGTGCCCGTCCGTGCTCAGCGGCGTAACGGTGCTGGTCTTGAGGTCGATGCGGAAGAGGCGGTGCTTGCCGAGGTCGTCGGCGGTGACGAGCAGGCTCTTGCCATCGCGGCTCCAGGCGAGGCTGGCGGCGCTGCGGTCCCAGGCGGCGGCCACGTCGGTCACCGCACCGGTGGTCAGGTCCATCACCTTCAGCTGGAAGCGGTCGGCCTCGTAGCCCGGGCGCTTCATGGCCTTGTAGGCCAGCCTGGTGCCGTCGGGTGAGATCACAGGCGATGCGTCCCACGCGGGGTTGCTCGCGGTGAGGTTCGTCGGGGTGCCGCCGGTCACGGGCACGCTGTAGAGGTCGAAGTTGGTGCTCCACGGCTCCTTCTTCCCCGCGATCCGCGCGCTGAAGTACACGGTGCGGCCATCCTTGCCGATCGCGAAGTCCTCGTTGCCGCCGAACGGCTTGGACGGCACATCCCCATCGAAGCCGTTCATGAGCGCGATGGGCTTCGCGTCTTGCTCCTTCAGCGAGAGGTAGTACAGGTGGTCGCGAGTGCCGTCCTTCCAGCTGTCCCAGTGGCGCATGAAGATGCGGTCGTAGACCTGGCCGGTGCTCTTCACCCCTTGCTGTGCCTTCAGGCGCTCCAGCGTACACGTGATGGCATCGTCACCACAGTCGGGGAACACGGACAGGGCCACCACCACGCCGCTGCCATCGGGCGCCACGCGGTAGGTCTGCACATCCAGTGGCAGGCGCGTGACCTGCGTGGCGTTGGTGCCCTTCGCATCGGCCTTCCATACCTGCGTGAGGCCTCCCTCGCCGCGACCGCTGAGGAAGTAGAAGCCACTGCCATCGGCGGCCCACTGAACGTCGCTGGCGCCGCCTTCACCGGCGGGCACTTTCACCTCGGGCTTTTTCAGGTCCATCAGGTCCTTCATCCACAGGGTGCTCACCCCGCGGTTCTTCTCCATGTCGGTGGCGCGCACGTTGAAGAGCGCGGTGGTGCCGGCAGGGTCCACGGCCAGGCCGCTGATGCGGTCGAGCATCAGCATGTCCTGGTAGGTGAAGGGGGACTTGGTTTGGGCGTTGGTGGTGAACACCAGCAACAGCGCGTTGGCGATGAAGAGTGGACGAAGGTGGATCATGATGGGAGCGGGATGGGAGGGAATGAACGAAGATCGGCAGTTAGGGCCATGCACACGTCCTGGGAGATGCTCCCTGGGAACTTGATCATCGAGACTTGAGGCTTGCTCACCCTTGCGCCCCGGCGAACTCCTTCACGAAGCCCAGGATGCGTTTGCGGAAGAGCAGGAAGAGCAGCACGTAGGGCACCGCCATCAGGTAGAGGATGCCCATGTTCAGCCCCTTGCCGATGGCCTGTTCGCCACCGAAGATGTTGCCGCTTCCCTCGCCGCTCTCCACTACGGCTTTGCACATGGCGCAGCCTTGCGCGGAAAGCACTTCGGGCAGCAGGATCACCGCTACCAGGATCAGGAAGTGTGGCACGTATCGGCGCATGGGATGGTGAAGGTAGCCGGATGATCGATCGGGACGATCATCGCTGGACAAAGTTGCGCATCCGCCCGGTATATCCGGTCGCCGGATCGACGAGACCGGTCAATAGTAGGGGCTGATGAGCAGGTAGACCAGCACGCCGGTCACGCTCACGTAGAACCAGACCGGCCAGAGGCGCCTGGCCAGCTTGCGATGCGCGGGGTATTGTGCGGAGAGCGCGCGGTAGGTGGTGGTGAGGATGAAGGGCAGGGAGCCACCTGCCAACAGGATGTGCGAGAAAAGGATGACGTAGTACACCACCTTGATCGCGCCAGATCCCCCGAAACGCGTGTCGCCCGCGAACAGATGATGCAGGATGTAGGACACGAGAAAGAGCACCGACAGCACCATGGCCGTGAGCATGGTGCTCTTGTGCGCCTTCCATTTGCCGGCCTTCGCGGTGAATAGACCACGCAGGAGCAACAGGCTCACCAAGCTGTTGAGCACCGCGTTGATCTTCGCGAACACATGGATGTCCCAGGTTCCGGAGGTGGGCACTTGCACCCGGTTCAACAGCACCACCGCGAGGAATACCACGCTGGATAGGATCCAGATCCAACGCTTGGCCGGCTGCTCTGGTAGGGTGATGGAGCGCGCGGGATAGGCTTCGCGTGTGTTCATCGGTCCGCGGCCTCACGGGCCTCCTTCGCTTTGATGCGTTCCTCCTTCAACAACATCTTGAGGTCGGCCGCAAGCGCGTTCATACCCGAGGCCTCGGTGCCGTCATAGTAGCCGCGGATATGCTTCTGCTTGTCCACGAGCACGAAACGACCATCATGCACGAATTGTTCGGCGCTGGTGCTGTCCTCGAGCGCACTGAGCAGGTAGCCCGTATTGCCCATGCGGTAGATGGCTTCGGCATCGCCGGTAAGGAACTTCCAGCGCGTGGGATCGGCCTCCAGCTTCTTCGCGTAGGCATCGAGCACCTCCGGTGTGTCGTGCTCCGGATCCACCGTATGGCTCAGGAAGACCACGTCCTTGAAGGCATCGTCGTTCAGTTTCAGCTGCAGTTGTTGCATATTCACGCTCATGCGCGGGCAGATCGTACCACAGCGCGTGAAGAAGAAGTCGGCGACGATGATCTTCCCTTCCACATCCTTGTCCGTGAAGGGCTGCCCGTATTGGTCGATGAAGCTGAAGGGCGGGATCTCGGCGTAGATCGTGTCCACTACGTCCTTTCCGTCACGCCGCACCAGGATCGTTTCCTTCGGGCCGTAATAGGGCAGGTAGTTGAAGGTGTGCTTCACCAGGCCCACCAAGGGAGAGAAGAAGATGAAGAGGGAGAGGACGAAGGCACCGATGCCTCCGAGGATCAACCACTTGGTCCGTTTGCTGCTCGGTGCTGCCGAACTGCTCACAGGAAGCGCAGCCACAACTGGTGCACGTAGTTCGATTCGAAGATCGCGATGAACACCAGGTAGAGGATGAAGAGCGCGTAGGGAAGCAGGATGATGGCGCGGATGTTCCGGCGTTCATCGCCCAGGTGCATGAAGGTCATCACGATGTACGTAGCCTTCACGAGGGTCAGCACCACATAGGTCCATTTGATCGAGTTCCAGGCACTGGCATCGAACCACTCCTTCCAATAGGCGCCCAGGGTGACCTCGATGGTGGTCACCACCGCCAGGAAGAGGGTCACCATCCAGATCTTGCGGCGGATCTTGCGACCGGCCTCCTCGCTATGGTGGGCGTCGAGGCTGTATTCGATGATGTCGTCGCGTTCCATGCGATCAGAGGAGGTAGAAGAAGGTGAATACGAATACCCACACCAGGTCCACGAAGTGCCAGTAGAGTCCGGCCTTCTCCACCATTTCGTAGTGACCGCGTCGGTGGAAGACACCCTGGATCACCATGATGAGGACGATGATGTTGATCACCACACCGCTGAACACGTGGAAACCGTGGAAGCCCGTGATGAAGAAGAAGAAGTTGGCGTACTGCGGCGGCCCGTACTCGTTCTCCGTCATGTTCGCGCCGTTCACATAGTTGGCGCGCTCGTTCCAGAGCTTCAGCGATGCGGCATGATCGAGGTGATGCGCCCCTTCAGCCGGGATGAGGTAGTGCTCGGCATCGGCCTGCACCAAGTGGAAGCCCGGTGCATTGGCCGGGTCATGCGTGTCGTGCGTGTCGTTGTGCACCCAGTACTTCCCGCCCTGCGGGGTGGTGATGTAGCCGCCGCCGCCGTGGATGAAGTGGCTCCATTCCCAGGCCTGGCTGCCCACGAAGAAGGCGCCGCCCAGCACGGTGAGGAAGAGCCATTTGATCACACCCTTCTTGTCCATCCGGTGGCCGGCCTCCACGGCCAGCACCATCGTCACGGAGCTGAAGATGAGGATGGCCGTCATCAAGGCCACGTAGATCAGCGGGTAGCTCCCGGTAAGGCCGGGAAGGGCGCGGAACACCTCTTCGCCGATGGGCCACACCTCGGTGGTGCTGTGTCGGACGAATCCATAGGCGGTCAACAGGCCGGAGAACGTCAGTGCGTCCGAGACCAGGAAGAACCACATCATCATCTTCCCGTAGCTGATGCTGAACGGGGAGCGGCCGCCGCCCCAAAGGACGTCGTTGCTCAGTGCCTTGCTAGCGTCTCCTGCCATGGTGGGGTTTGCGGCCGCAATGTTAATGAACAAAGACCAAGAACGAAAGGAGATAGACCCATAGCACGCCGAGGAAATGCCAGTAGGTCACCCCGCTCCAAAGTCCGGCATGGTCCGCCGGGGTATAGCGCTTGCGCACCGCCATCCAGAGCATGACCAGCAGGCTCACCAGCCCGAAGAACAAGTGGGCCAGGTGCGCCCCGGTGAGGGCATAGAAGAAGGAACTCGACGTGTTCTTCTGCTCGTCGAGATCCGCATTGAGGGGCTTGATCCGACCCTGGTCATCCGGGAGGAAGAACTGACCATTCTCCAGCACCAGGGCCTGGCCTTGGTAGCGGATGGTATAATCCACACCGTAGACACCCTTGTTATCCAGAACCTTGCTGATCAGGAAGTTACCCTTTGATGTCAATTCCTTCCAACCCCTGAACTGGCTCCAGGTGAAGACCAGGCCCAGGACGAGTGTAAGTACGAGGAACAGCGGGATGGAGCCCGTATTGCCACGGCGGGCGGCACGCACGGCCAGGTACGCGGGCAGGCTGCTGGCCACGATGGCCGCCGTGCTGATCCAGAAGGCCTGTGGAACGGCGATATCCACCCAATAACCGCCGCTCATGCTCACCACATACGCGCTGGTGAGGCCTGCGAAGAACATCACGATGGCCACGATGATCATCCAGGTGATCATCCGGCGCACCCGGATGGCCCGTGCCTGAAGTTCTTCCGGGGTGAATGGCTCAAGTGTCATAGAAGGTCCAGCACATAGGCCACCTGCACCACCGGTAGATAGATGAAGCTGGCGAACATCAACCTACGCGCGTCGCGCGTGTCCTGCGAAAGGAAGAGGCGGACGGCGGGTACCACCATCACCAGTCCAGCGAGGATCGCCGCTACCAGGGCGAAGGGTCCGACGAAACCGAAGACCCAGGGGAGCATGCCCACGGGGATCACGAAGAGCGTGTAAAGCAGGATCGTGGCCGCCGCAGAGCGATCGGGGGAACGACCTCCGGGAAGCAGTCGGAAACCCGCACGGGCATAATCCTCGTCGAGCACCCACGCGATGGCCCAGAAGTGTGGGAATTGCCAGATGAACTGCATGGCGAAGAGCAGGCCGGCGCCGAGGTCGAAATGGCCGGTAGCCGCCACATAGCCCAACATCGGTGGGAAGGCCCCCGGGAACGCACCAACGAATACGGCCCAGGAACTGAGCTTCTTCAGCGGGGTGTAGAGGGCCACATACATGAAGAGCGAGAGGAAGCCGAGGATGCCGGTGAGCGGACCGAACTGCATCCACAGCATCAAGGTGGCCAGGGCGGCAGCGAGGAAAGCTGCGACCACGGCTTCCGGAACGCTGAGGGCTCCTTTCACCAAGGGGCGGGAGGCGGTGCGTTTCATCAACCCATCCTCGCGCACCTCCAGCACCTGGTTCAGGGCATTGGAGGCCCCGGTAAGAAGTGTCCCTGCCACGCATAGGCCTATGATGCCCGACCAGGAGAAGCTGCCTGCCGGGATGCCGAAGAGGTAACCCAGCGCCGCGCTGAACACCACCAAGGAGGCCAGTCGGAGCTTGAAGAGCACCGCTACGCTCCGCAGCTTGGCGGTCACGGTGGCGGGGGCAAGTGTGCTGGTCGGTTGCACGAGGGCTGCCTGGGCGAAGGCGCGGCAAAAGTACCTATCCGACGGGAATACAGGTGGGGCTATGGCAACACATAACGCACCACCTGCTCCGGGTGCCGGTCGCGGAAATGGCAGGCCAGTCCCAAGCGGATGTAGTGGGTGTTATCCGTTGGGCCCCAGGCGGGGGCGAGCTGCCGGAAGGTGTAGGCCGCCTCCAGCCGCATGGCCGAACGGGGGTCGATGGTCCAACCGGCCCGGGCCTCCACCTGCGTCACGGTGCTCTGCTTGTACCGTCCCATTTCGTAGTCGAAATCCTGGAACCCGCCCAATGGATGTGGTGGCCGGTCCCGTTCCGGGCGGAAGATGTTGTTGCCGAAGCTGTAGGTGCTGTCGTTCCCCATCCAGGCCATGCTCCCCCGCAGGGTGAGGACCCAGCGGTCCCGCTGTAGATCACCGTGGGCCAGGACCTCCTGCACGTTACTGCCGTACGGGTGGGCCAGTGGTTGTCCCATGTGCGCGTAGTTCTGTCGCGTATCGCTGTGGGTGTACATGAAGGGGCGGATGTAGTTCCATTCGCCGCGCAGGTGCAGTCCATCCACACCGAAGGCACGGTGGGCGTTCACGCCGAGTTGAACGGCCTGCTTGTTGGCATACCAACCGTATCCGTTCCGGATCTGTTCCACCAGGAACTCGTCCAGCATCGCCTGGGCATAGAAGAGCACGTACTTCCCGGCCTTCACGTTCATGGCGAAACCCAGCAGGGCATTGTCCGGTGATCCGATGCGGAACTCGGTGGGGCGGAAGAAGAGCACCGGGTTCAGGTAGTTCACGTCGAATCCACGCGGGTAGGGGTCGTCGCCGGAGGACCACACGATCGCCTCGAAGAGAGCCACGTTCAGGCGGTCGAGTGCGTTCCAGGACAGGTAGTGCATGCTCGTGAACTTCTTCCGGAAGTTGGTCCAGTCGCCCCCGGCGCCACGGACGTCGTTCATCATGGCGAAGAGGTTCACGTACTTGATCCGCCAGACATCGGTGGTGATCCGGAGGTAGGGGTAACTGTTCGCCTCGTCGGATAGGAAGAGCGAACGGTGCCCCTCCCCGAAGAAGTGCTTTCCCCTGCCCGCTGTGATGTTGATGTACTTGTGCGCATCCCAGCTCAGGTGGGCGTTCCAGTCGTAATGGGTGTACAGCGCACTGTCGCCATAGGCATAGCCTTCACCAGGGGTCACTTGGGTCGCTCGTGCCAGCGAATCGAGGTAGGTCGGCAGGCGGTCGCCCCAGGTCTGGGCATCCACATGGAACTGCAATTTGGTGCCGAGGTCCGCATCGGTCCAGAAGCCGGCACCCCCGCGGTAACGCGCGCCACTATGGCTACCAGCCTCATATCCGCCGGTCAGGTCCAGGAGCGGCCCCCAACGGAAACGCCGGCCGTTCATCCGACCGGCCCAGGTATCCAGCCGGCTCCAGGCGGCCTTCGGCAGCAGACTGTCCGCTTTGATCGCCCTGCGGAGGTCGCTCGTGGAATAAGGCCTTATCGCCGTATGCACCCCGGATCCCATCTTCTGCAGGCCCGGGGCATAGGGCAGTTCCACTTCACGGCTTACCGGCGCCCAGCCCGTTTGTGCCGGAGCGAAGAGCGTGGCCATCCCGAAGGCCATGGCAAGCCACCAGTGACCCATCTTCACGTTCGCTTGGGCCATACGAAGGGCAGCATGGCCAGTACGAAGGCCGAGGTCCCCAATACCATCAGCCCGATGTTCGGATGCCACTTGCGGGTGACCAGGCTGAGCGCGATCACCGCCAATGCATAGAGGTAGAGCAGGCCGGTGGTCTTCCGGTGCCCCAGCCCCAGGTCCATCAACCGGTGATGGATGTGGTTCCGGTCCGCGGAGAAGGGTGAGATGCCGCGCGACATCCGGTACACGAAGATCCGCAGGGTGTCCACCAACGGATAGGCGATCACCGCCATCGCGAAGATGGGTGTGGGGATCTGCTTGAGGTAGGTGGGCAGTCGCGAGGTGTCATGGTCCACCACTTTCATGGCCAGGACCGAGAGGATGGCGCCGATGATGAGCGAGCCGCTGTCGCCCATGAAGATGCGGGCAGGGTGCCAGTTGAAGAAGAGGAAGCCCACCAGGGCGCCTGCCAGCACGAAGGCCAGGAGCGAGAGCGCGATATCACCGGCCAGGTAGAGCCACATGCCGTAGGTGATGGAGGCGATGAGGCCGATACCCCCCGCAAGGCCATCCACACCGTCGATCAGGTTGAAGGCGTTCACCAGCACCACGTACACGAAGAAAGAGAGGGCGATGCTCACGTACTCGGGCAGCTCGTAGATGCCGAAGAGACCGTGCATGTCGCTGATCCGGATGCCGGCCATCATCACGATGATGTAGCCCACCACCATGTGGCCCACGAGCTTCTTCACGGGCGAGAAGCCGATGATGTCGTCCTTGACACCGATGAAGAAGAGCAGCACCATGGCCGCGATCACGAACTTGAAGTCCTTGTACGCATCGCCCATGGCGTAGTACATCATCATGTGCTCCCGGGGGTCTTCGCCCAGTGCGGCCGCCTTGGGGAACCAGAGCGCGTAGCTGAAGATGATGGCGGCGAAGATGATGATGCCACCGATGGTGGGTACACTGCGATGGTGCACCTTGCGCTCCTCCGAGGGCTCGTCCACGAGGTGCTTCATCCGTGCCACCTTGATGAGCGATGGCATGGTGAAGAGCACCACGAAGAAGGCCGTGATGCCGCCGAGCAGGAGGATGTAGCCGTGTTCTTTCAAGTGATTGCGGCCGTCAAATGTCGTAATACCGGTTGAAGATGGCCGTGCGGAAGCCGAAGTAGAGGAAGCTGCTCTGGGCCTCGTCCGGGGCATTGGTCAGGCCCCTGCGCTGGAAGCCGATGTAGGCACGCAGGTTCGTCTGCGGGTTGAAGAGGTAGCTGGCGTTCAGGTCAAGGTGGATGAGGTCGCGCACAACGGGGCCTAAAAACCCGGGCACACGGCTGTCCGTTCGATCCAGACTTCCGCCCACGTTCTCATCCTCGGAGGGGTTGCGATGGAGGGTCGCTGCAACGGCCTTCACCTGGCCGCCGAACCGTCCGAACTGCAGATCGGCGATGCCGACGAGTTCCGTGAAGTAGGTGCCAAGCGGGTGTGCGAGCGGGAGTCCGGCATGTTCGTAGGCCAATATGGTGGGATCGTGCGCGTACATGAAGGGTGTTGCCGCGTTGTACTCCACCTGCAGGTCCACCCCTCGCCTCAGCACATCGAACCAGCGCACGCCAGCCTGGTAGGCGTAGCGCTCGCCGCTCGCGTCGTCCGCGGCGAACTGACCATAAACATACCCCTGGTCGGTGAGCTTCACGCGCAGATCGATCCCCACCAGGCTCTTCTCGCGTCCGCCGAAGCCGCGCACGAGGGTGTTCACCCCGATGATGGGGTTCAGTTCCAGCGCGTCGAAGGGCTTCACCCCGGTGCTGTCGATGTCCTCGAACAAGGTGCTCTCGAAGAGGGCGAGCTGCACACGGCCGAGGTCCACGCTCAAGTGGTTGAAGCGACCGCGTCGCCAGTAGAACAGCGACTCGCTGGACTGGCCGGTGGGCAGGCGGTCGGGGGTGTTCACGCCGCTCTCCAGCTTGCTCAGCCAGGTGCTGTACTGCACGCGCTTGTTGGTGGTGAGCGCACTGAACTTCAGGTAGGGCGCGTTCACGGCGTGGTCGCTCAGCAGCACCGACCGATAGCCGTGGCCCACGAAGTGCTTGCCGTGGCCGAATTGCACGTTCAGCCAGGACAGGGGTGTGTAGGAGACATTGCCTTGCGACCAGCCGTAGTCCAGCACTCGCTGCCGGACGATCTTCACCCGACCCTGGCCGGAAATGGTCCCGATGTCGCGTGCGGATGTGAAGATGTATTGGGGTGCGATGGACTGATGCTCCTGAACGAAGGTCTGGAAGGAGATCCTCTTGCCCAGATCACCCGTGAACCAGGCGCCGCGCACATTGGCGAAGTAGCGGTTGGTGTCCGCGTAGGCGGTGCGGTCGGCGAACTCGTAGCCGTATTCGAGCTGGAAGAGAAGGTCGGCGGTGAGCTTGAAGTCCTCGCCCTTCGCTTCGAGGAGGTGGTCCTTGAAGATGCGCTCCGTGATCCAGTAGTAGTACTTGGTCGAGTCGATCTGATGGCCCAGGGCATCGGTGAGATCGGCGCGGCTTTGCAGGATGGGCTTCAGGCCGGTGTGGGTGCGCGCGGCAAGGTTGGCCGCATTGCGCTCCACGCCTCGGTTGAAGTCGCGTTGCAGTGGGACGTCGTTCTGCTGGCCCCGGGCGAAAAGGGTGGTCCCCGCCAGCATACACAGCACCACCAACCTGCCGGAGAAGGGCCACATGACCCGCCGAAAGTAAGCGACCGCTGCTTCTCAACGAGAACGCCCGACCAAGGGCCGGGCGTTCACCGTCATTCAGAATGCTCACACCCTGGCCAGCTCGCTCTTCGCGAATTCGGCGTACACGGCGGTGATGCCCTCGCGCAGGCCGATCCGGTGCTTCCAGCCCATGTTGTGCAGGCGGGAGACGTCCATCAACTTGCGTGGCGTACCGTCCGGCTTCTCGGTGTTCCACTTGATCACACCGGTGTAGCCCACCACGTCCTGGATCAGCTCGGCCAGCTCCTTGATGGTGAGGTCCTCGCCGGTGCCGATGTTCACGAACATCTCCTCGTCGTAGTGCTGCATCAGGTGGAAGCAGGCATCCGCAAGGTCGTCCACGTGCAGGAACTCACGGCGCGGGCTGCCGCTGCCCCACACTTCCACGTTAGGCGCTCCGGTCACCTTGGCGGTGTGGAACTTACGGATCAGCGCGGGCAGCACATGGCTGTTGTTGAGGTCGTAATTGTCGTTGGGCCCATAGAGGTTCGTGGGCATGGCGCTGATGAAGTTGCTACCGTATTGGCGGCGGTAGCTCTCGGCCAGCTTGATGCCCGCGATCTTGGCGATGGCGTAGGGCTCGTTGGTCTGCTCCAGGAAACCGCTCAGCAGGCTCTCCTCCTTCAAGGGCTGCGGGGCCATCTTCGGGTAAATGCACGAGGACCCGAGGAAGAGCAGCTTCTTCACGCCGTTCTCGTGGGCGGAATGGATCACGTTGCTCTCGATCATCAGGTTGTCGTACAGGAACTGCGCGCGATAGACGTTATTGGCGTGGATGCCGCCCACCTTCGCCGCAGCGAGCACCACATGGTCGGGCTTCTCCTGCGCGAAGAAGTCGCGCACGGCCTGCTGCTCCTTCAGGTCGAGCTCCTTGCTGGTGCGCACCACGATGTTGCTGAAGCCATCCTTCTGCAGGCGGCGCACGATGGCCGAGCCCACCATGCCGCGGTGGCCGGCCACGTAGATCTTGTCTTGCTTGTTCATGAGAGGTTCGGTATTGAGGGCGGATCATGATCCGCCCTTACGAAGAGTGACCACGTGGGCGATCACTCCTGTTCGTGCAGGATCTGGTGTCCGCCCTTCTTCAGGTACACGTCGCGCTTGAAGAGGGCCAGGTCGCTGGCCATCATCTCCTTCACCAGGGCCTTGAGGTCGTACTTGTGCTTCCAGCCGAGTTCGCGCATGGCCTTGCGGGGATCGCCTTCCAGGTGATCCACCTCGGCGGGACGGTAGTAGCGCTTGTCGATGGCCACGAGCACCTTGCCCGTCTTCTTGTCGTAGCCCTTCTCCTTCTCGCCCTTGCCCTTCCACTCGAGCTTGATGCCCACTTCACCGAAGGCCAGGTCCACGAAGTGGCGCACCGTGTAGGTCTTGCCGGTGGCGAGCACATAGTCGTCGGGCTTCTTCGCCTGGAGCATCAGCCACATGCCTTCCACATAATCCTTGGCATGGCCCCAGTCGCGCTTGGCGTCGAGGTTGCCGAGGTAGAGGGTGTCCTGCAGGCCCAGCTTGATCTTGGCCGCGGCACGCGTGATCTTGCGCGTCACGAAGGTCTCGCCACGCAGCGGGCTCTCGTGGTTGAAGAGGATGCCGTTGCAGGCGAAGATGCCATAGCTCTCGCGGTAGTTCTTGGTGATCCAGAAGCCGTAGAGCTTGGCCACACCGTAAGGGCTCCGTGGGTGCATGGGAGTTTCCTCGTTCTGAGCATGTGGACGAACACCGCCGTACAGTTCGGAAGTGGAAGCCTGGTAGAACTTGGTCTTCTTTTCGAGGCCCAGGATGCGGATGGCCTCCAGGAAACGCAGCGTGCCGATGCCGTCGGCGTTTGCGGTGTACTCGGGCATCTCGAAGCTCACATGCACGTGGCTCATCGCGGCGAGGTTGTAGATCTCGTCGGGCTGGATCTGCTGCACCAGGCGCAGGCAGTTCACGCTGTCGGTGAGGTCGCCGTAGTGCAGGTGGAAGGGACGGCCCTTCTCATGCATGTCGTGGTAAAGGTGGTCGATGCGGTCCGTGTTGAACAGCGAACTGCGGCGCTTTACGCCATGCACCTCATAGCCCTTGTTCAGGAGGAGTTCGCTCAGGTAGGCACCGTCCTGACCGGTCACGCCGGTGATGAGCGCCACTTTGCGCTTCGCCTTCCTGGAGGCTTTGGTGGCCTTGGGCTTTTTAGCATCCGCCTGGAGCGGCTTCACCGGGGTGCGTTTGCGCGGGCTGCTCGTGGTCTTCTTCGTCATCTTGTTCATTGTACGATGAACCAGTTGTTCACCGGTTCGTGCTTGTTGTAGCGCATGGGCGCCTGGGTGGTGAGGTCGATCAGATGGCGGCCGGCTTCGGTGCAGATGATCTGTCCGGCGGCGGTGTCCCATTCCATGGTGGGTGCGTGACGTGGATAGACATCGGCCGATCCCTCGGCGAGCAGCCCGAATTTGAGCGCGCTGCCCGTGAAGGCGAAGGCCACCTCGCCATGCGCGGCCCGTTGTTCCGCGATATAGGCCTCGGTCTCCGCCCCGCGGTGTGACCGACTGGCCAGGATGGTATAGGCCCGGTCGGTGCGGGCGAGCGGCAGACGTGTGCTCATGGCGGCCCGTTCATACGTGGGGACCGGAACTTGGGTTGCCGCCTCCTGTTGCCGATAGGCACCACCACCCTCCCAGGCGAAGTAGAGCACGTCATCCACTGGTCCGTAAACCACACCGGCGATCGGGCTGGCATTGCCTTGTGGCCGCGGGTCGTTGGTGTCGGCCTGCATCAGCGCGATGCACACCGCGAACTCGTCATTGTGGCTGATGAACTCCTTGGTGCCGTCCAGCGGATCGACCAGCCAGTAGTGGGTCCAGGCCTGACGCTCGGCGGCCGGTATCGCACGGCCCTCTTCGCTCATCACGGGAAGGCCGGTCACGTCCAGAACACGCCTGATGGCCTCGTGCGCATCACGATCAGCGCGGGTGAGCGGTGAGTTGTCCCTTTTCACCTCCACGTCGAAGTCCGTTCCGTAGACCGCCATGATCGCCCGGCCACCGGCGAATGCGGCGCCCACGGCGGCATCCAGCAACGGCAACAGGTTGGTCCCGATCATGAGCGCCGGCAAAGGTAGCCGTGCCGGAAGGGCCGGTCCGGGCAGTGGCGGGAGGCTATGCACGGTGCGCGGTGAACGGAGGAGCGGTCACGAAAAAGCCCTGTCGCCAAGGGCGCACAGGGCTTTCTTTTCGTTGGACGTGTCAGGCCTTGCCCATGATCTTGAACATGCCCGTGCCGCAGGTGGGGCAGGTTCCCTTCATGGCCTTGCGGCCATTGGCCATCTCAACCTCCTTGGGGTCCTTCATGTCACGCTTCGACTTGCACTTCACGCAATACGCTTCAACGGCTGCTGCCATGGGTTCTGGGTTTTTTGGGTTGAACGAGTGAACAAGGTAGGCGTCCCATCGGGGCTTCCATGACCGCAGGTGGCCACGGGTTTTCAACAGCAGTACCGTAGCATGGTGGGAAAAGGTGCCTGATTCACACACGGGCGGCCTTCCGGACAATGGCCCCAAGGCCCGTATCCAAGGAGTCCTGGCAGGCCATGTTGCACTCGACACGAACGGATCGGCCTTACCGCTCCACCATGATCCGAGTGGTGCCGCGCGCACCGTTGGCATCGGTGATCACGACCGTGTACGAGCCGTTCGCCCACCCGCTGATGTCCAGGACATCGTTGTGGAGACCTGGTCCCCTGCCTGCGATGGACCGTTGGAACACCGTACGACCGGATGCATCCAGGACGATCACCTCGTGGCCCCCCGGGACCGAGCGCACAAGATTCACAACGTGTTGCGCCGGGACCGGAAAGGCCTGCATGCCGATGGCCGTTCGACCTAGTTCCCCGACCCCTGCGTCGAGCTCGTCTCGGAAGTAGAAGTTCTGCACGGTGCCCGTTGTGCTGCCATTGAATTCCGAGGTCGCATCGAGGCTGCGTCCCACGTAGAAGCCCACGCCCGGCTTGTAGTAGTAGGTCGAGGTGCTCGTGTAGATGAACTCGTTGCCGTTGCCGGACTCTTCGTACACGTCCGACACATCGATGCGAAGGACGTTCTCCACATCGCCCCAGGGCAGGCGAAGTGTTCCATGCCCCACCGCTTCGTAGGTGCTGTTGCCCGATACGGCGAACGTGTTGCCTCCGTAGGTATAGGAGCCGCTGTACACGTCGGTCCAGGAAGTTCCGATCGTACACGGGAACTCGAGGATCTTCTGTGGGTTGTCGTAGACCGCGGTGATCGGCAGGTTCGGATTGTATGAGCCCAGTACGTAGAGCCCATCTTCGGCCACATCCAGATAGACCTCCACGCCAGATTCGACCTGCACCACGTCGGTTCCGGGCATCGAAGCGAACGCCTGGCCATCGGCAGGCTCGAGGTGGTTCACAGTGGTGCCCGTGATCACGTTCAACTCGGACGCGTCCCAGAGCTGATCCGGCCCCACCCCGTTCAGTTCGATGTGTTCCGCCGTGAGGTACAGGATGGATCCTCCGATGGCCGGGGCGCAGCTCTGGTCCAACGTGGGTTGGGCTGATAAGGCTCCTGCGGCCGTCATGAAGGTCAGGAAGAACAGTGAACGCATGGTGAGGGGAGGGGTTCGGTGCTGGGCGATGGACCGACAAGGTAGAGCGCCAGGGCTCTTCGACCACGAAGCATTTCGGACGCTGAACGGCAGCGCCGGTTCGAGCGGGTCGACGGGGCGGTCGACCTTGCTCCGCGCGGGTCGGCGGGGAGGGGGTGGGTGGATCGTTGCGTCAGTAGCGGCCTTCGCATCGACCGGCACGCTGTGCTCCTTCATCCATGGGCGATCGGGTCTGAGCGAGTGTCGCTATCGCCCTACGGCCGCGCGGTTCCGCCGTTGTTGACCGATCGTGAAAAGAAAAGGCTTGGAGTGTGTCCTTTTTGTTCCCTCCCGCGCCGATCGCGGGGATCCGGTCGATGTTGAAAAGTATGAAAAGGACGCGCGCTCCCGAACCTTCCGCGGGACCACTTTTGTAACCCGACGACGGCGCTGTCATCTCGATCTGGATCGTGTGCCAACGACGCCGGCGGAACCCGAAGAATACTGGACATGTGTTGGGGGAGGCGGCCCTCCCTCAGGGCATCGTCTCCCCGAAAAAGCCCCGACCATGAGCACACCGAACAAGAACGAACAGATGAGTCTTGACGCCGAACTCCGCAACGACGCCGATGCTGCGAACGAACCCCTGCTCAAGGACAACAAGGACCGCTTCGTCATCTTCCCCATCCAGCACCACGATATCTGGAACTTCTACAAGAAGCACGAGGCCAGCTTCTGGACGGCCGAGGAGATCGACCTGCACGCCGACCTCACCGACTGGAACGACAAGCTGAACGACGACGAGCGCTACTTCATCAAGCACGTGCTCGCCTTCTTCGCTGCCAGCGACGGCATCGTCAACGAGAACCTCGCCGAGAACTTCCTGCACGAGGTGCAATACCCCGAGGCACGCTTCTTCTATGGCTTCCAGATCGCCATGGAGAACATCCACAGCGAGACCTACAGCCTGCTCATCGACACCTACATCAAGGACCCGATCGAGAAGGACAAGCTGCTGCACGCCATCGAGACCGTGGATTGCGTGA
Organism: Bacteroidota bacterium; assembly: GCA_029573495.1. Lineage (GTDB taxonomy): Bacteria > Bacteroidota > Bacteroidia > Flavobacteriales_F > PHOS-HE28 > PHOS-HE28. Next base: position 17,828 of record JAKQEI010000139.1, read on the forward strand.
AGAAGAAGGCCGACTGGGCCCTGCGCTGGATCGACAAGGGCAGCTTCGCCGAGCGCCTCATCGCCTTCGCCGCCGTGGAGGGCATCTTCTTCAGCGGCAGCTTCTGCAGCATCTTCTGGCTGAAGAAGCGCGGCCTCATGCCGGGCCTCACCTTCAGCAACGAGCTCATCAGCCGCGATGAGGGCCTGCACTGCGACTTCGCCTGCCTGCTCTACACCAAGCACCTGCTGAACAAGGTGAGCAAGAAGACGGTGGAATCGATCATCCGTGATGCCGTGGAGATCGAGAAGGAATTCGTGACCGATGCCCTGCCCGTGAACCTGATCGGCATGAACGCCAAGTTGATGCAGCAGTACATCGAGTTCGTGGCCGACCGCCTGCTGGTGGAACTGGGCAACGAGAAGATCTACAACGCCATGAACCCCTTCGACTTCATGGAGATGATCAGCCTGCAGGGTAAGACCAACTTCTTCGAGAAGCGCGTGGGCGAGTACCAGAAGGCCGGTGTGCTGAACAAGGACAAGGACCAGAGCAAGTTCACGCTGGACGCGGATTTCTAGTAAGCAGCTGACAGTTAGCAGTCGGCAGTCCGCGATCCCGCGTCCCTCCAACTGCCTACTGGAAACTGCCAACTGCCAACTGCGCCCAGCAACTCACATCGAACAGTTGAAGAAGAGCCGGAAAGTGATCGCGGGAAGGGTGAGGAAGGAGGCCATCTTACGGTCGAGAAAAGTGACGGAATAACCAACACGGAGGCAGGCGGGAGCCGGGCATCCATTAAAACAAGGAACAAGGAACATGTACGTCATCAAGCGCGACGGACGCCGGGAGGCGGTGAAATTCGACAAGATCACCGCCCGTGTGAAGAAGCTGTGTTACGAGCTGGACCCGATGGTGGATGCCACCATGGTCACCGTGAAGGTGAT
>JAKQEI010000141.1 GCA_029573495.1 Bacteroidota bacterium
ACGAATGAGCGTATCGCCATCTGCAACGGCTACCAGCTACGCACGGGGGATACGAACGATAATGCGCAGCGCATCACCTACGACTTCAACACCATCTGGCTGGAGATCGCAAAGCGTTACAACCTGTGGATATGCGTCCTACGGGACAACACCGGAGCCAGCTATCTAGCCATTGAGCCGGAGGGTAACATGTTCAGCGATACCTCCGCGATCGACCTCTACTACCAATATGAGTTGGTGCAGAGTATCGACAGGGACCAGCTATACAGTGCCGTGGAGGTAGGGGATGAGGATGGGATACAGAACCTTGACCTTCAGTACAGCCTCCCCTACTTGGTTCTTCAAGGTTTCAGCCAGGAGAAGTTCCACTTCCAAGGGGTGTGCAACGAGGACGGGGTGCTGGACCTGACGGGAAAGTGGCACGCCGATACCAACACGATCGAAAAGGTGTTGACCATCGAGCCGCTTTCGGACGAATACGACAAGGACACCTTCCTGATCCAGTACGACGATTACCTCATGCGGGCGGTGAAAGGGACCTACCTGAGTGAAGACGGCCCCTACTTGTACAATGAGCAGATGTTGAACGTCAACATCCTGAACAGGTACACACTTCCGAGCGATGTAGGGGCCTATTACGACAGCACCGACACCGGGTTCCGGGCTTCCGGCTTCGGCCCTGGTGGATGGGGCGCCATCACATCACCAGCCACGATGGGGTGCCTCAGCTACGTCTTCGGCTCGGGCATCGTGGATAACGATGTGGTGACACCTCCGAACAACAACCCATCCGGCTCATGGGATATTGTGCTCCAGCGGTTCACGGCTCCGGCACAGGGGTATTATGAACTGGAGGTGTACATGGAGTATAGCGTGGAACACCTTGACGGAACAAGGCAGTCCGGTATATCTGTCACATTCGAGCACTTCGATTCATCGGACACCCTACTCAACACGCAGGCCCTGACCATCGGATCCACGTTCACGCAAGGCACCAACATCGCGCAAGGGTCCGCCGGGTTCGTGATGAACACCGGAGACTACATCACGCGCACCTTCCGGCGCTTCGTCTGCACGGGCAATGCCTTGGGGGGGTCTGGGCAGGTCATCATCCAGCCCTTAGGACACTGGACGCGCACCAAGTTCGTGGCCGCTGGCGGCGGGGTGCTAACCTCGGTTGATCCAGGAGGGGCAAGGATCGTCACCTACGAGTTCGAGCGCCTGATCACCACATCTGACTGGAACGGATTGATCAACGACCCTCGCAGGGGGGTAGGCGTATCCCATACAGGAGGCGACCTAAGGCCCTGCCATGTGATGAAGGCAACGCGGGACGTGGTAGCCGGAAGGACATCGTTCACATTGATCGCACCAAAGCGCAGCATATCATGATCAGAGGAATACCGAACCAGCCCATTGATTTCGTCGGTGACGACCTGATCGGCTGCGCTACGGACATCGTTTCGCCCCTCCTGATAGCGCAGGAGGACGACTTCATCTTTCAGTTCGTCATCGGACGTTGCGAGGACGCAGAGGAATACATCGACGAGCCGAACTTCTTCACCGGCTGGCTGGCGGGCGGGGAATGGAAGGTGAAGGTCAACAACACCTGCGCGGAGCCGGGGCAGGCTGGGGCTACCATCGAATACCCTTGGAACCCAACGGCAGGGGAGGTGTACGAGGTCGAGGTAGTCGTGACCACAATCACAGGCAGCGGCATCACCGTGAGCCTCGGAGGAGTGGATACCATCATCAACGCCCCGGGTACGCACACGTTCATCATCACGGCGGCGGATACGGGGGTGCCTGTTGTCACCCTGATCGACGACACCAGCTCGGTGTGCCTGTATTCCTTTCAGGTCTACGCCGCGAACACGGATGTGACCATTCAGGTCACGGACGACCAAGGGGATGAGGTATGGTCCACCACCATCGACGACACGCCTCAATACTTCACCATCAGCGGGGACCATGTGACGGCCATCATCCCGGTGGATGAATTGGGGCTGACGGATGGGGATTGTTACAAGGTCAACATCATCGACCCATGCCCTGAGTATGCCGAGGACGGCACCCTGTGCAGCCAGTCCATCAAGGTTGGAAACTGCAAGGACACCATCAAGTTGAGGGTGTGCAACGACCACGACCAGGAGTCCATGGACTTCGTGGCCGGACGGTTCGAGATGCGGGTCACGGGCATCGTCATAAGGCCTACATTCAGGTATACAGCCGAGGAAGAGAAGCTGACCAACGGCTACATCAACCGGCACCGGATAGAGCGGGAGGAAGAGAGGGAGTTCCGGATCACGGACGCTCACATGGGCTATTGGGCGCATCGGTTCGTGTCGAGCCTGTGCATGTTTGACCACCTATACATCGGGACGCGGGAGTACATCGTGAACGTGGATGAATACTCCCCGCAATACCCGGATTCCATCAACAACACGGGCGCCATTTCGCTCATCCTGAAGCCCAAACAGGAGTTGTTTAGGAAGGTTCTATGCGAGCCAGCCGGAGATGGGTGCAACCCGGAGAACGACACGATCTGCACTACGCCGAACGTCATCTTCTTCGGTCCCGTAGAGGACGAGGGCCTGTACAACTACACGGTAGCCCTTACCAGCATGACCGGCTTCGTAACCGGGACTCTGACCCTACGGGTGAACGGGGAGGACCAAGCGCCGATCACATTCGACACGGCCCCTGCCTTGGTGGACCTGGGCAGCTTCGCGCCGGGATCGGTGGTCACGGCTACCATCACCAATGTGGACGACCCGACCTGTAACTACACGACCACCTTGGACATCCCGTGCGAGTGCTCGGACACGGAGCTATACTTCCAACTTGGAACGGTAACAGCCCCAAGTGAGGACTTCGAGGCGGCCGATGGGGTGGCTGCGGTTCAGGCGGAATGCGTAGCCGACCGTCCATCATGGAACATCGCAGGAGGCGCAGGAAGTGGAGGCATCACGGGGATCTGGAACACGACCCATTGGTACTTTTACGATGGAACTGGAGTAGGCTTCATGTCCTTGCCTGGTGTGGACTTCCGCAACCCGTGCGATGTGGACGATTGGTACACAACAGAGGACGGGACAACGCCGGGCGAGATCCGGAGCGTGAGGGTGTGCGGTGGTGTGGAGGCAACATGTGAGGCTGATTGCTGCAATGATGGACCTGCTGCGTTCAATTGCTCCAGCACGATCTCAAGCTACTATAATGGGAAACGATCTGGGGAGGATGTTTGGACAAACGCCGGAACGCTCAACGGCAAGATCCACTTCACAGGCGGCTTGGTAGAAGTACTGTGGACTGAAGATGATACGTGGTACATTCTTGACCCGAATGGCATCGGATTAATGTCCGATGAAGGGGTTGACCACCCTTGTCAGGTAGCATTCTGGTACTTCACGGATGATGGGGTAACTCCGGGCGAACTATCGGACGCTACATTCTGTGGCGGGGTGGAGTAAACGCCGATTTCGTGTGTATATTCGCACCGTCATCCCTTTCAGCTCGAAAGCCGACAGAGCTAAAAAAGACGCTCGGCCTGACTTCAATTTCTATTGAACGATGGCAAATGACTGCCCGAGCTATTACTGCGGGGATGAGTGGGACGACCTCCCCGATACCCTGTGTCCTGAGCGATTCAACAGCGGTATCTCCGCGATGATCCTCCTGCGCTGCGGCGTGGAGCGTGATGATCTGGTGCAGGATGGCGACCCCACCCTGCTGGACGAGGCGAAGATCGCAGCCCTCATCGCCGGGAATGATGCACGACTGATCAAGAACATCCAGGTCACGATCAACGCCCCGAGCGAAGAGACGGCCGACATCCTTGACCCGTGCTCCCCCGATGTGGCGATCAACTACACGCGGACCCTCACCATCGAGGACCCGAACGTGACGGAAGAGCGCCGTTCCTTCTGGTCGAGCGTGAACAGCGCGAACCGCTTCCCGAATGGAGGCGCCCTGTTCTACGAGTGCGATGCCGAGCGCATCACCTACGTGGATACGTCTCTGAGCATCAGCGGAGGTCGCGAAACCGGCGCCAAGAGCACCGAACTTCAGAAGTTCACGCTCACCGGCACGTATCGCAACCGCAACGATGCAGAGATCTTCGCCAACGCGGACATCTTCAACTGAGCATGATCACCCTGTTGGCCTTCGGCAGACGTGGATACGCCTACGCAGCGTCCAACATGGTCGCGTCATTACGATTCCATGGGTACGCAGGCCCGATCCACCTCCATGTGGGTCGGGCCTTGCTACCGTACATATCAGACCAGACCCGCAAGCTCTGCGACATCAAGGATCTGGCGGACGAATACACCCAGGACCCGGGATGGTGCAAGGTCAACTTGCACAAGATCATGGACGGTAAGGACACCCTCTACCTTGACGTGGATGGGATCTGCTTGAAGGACGTGACGCCCCTTATGGAGGCGCTACGCAAGGACGGGAGGAGCTACATCACCTCGGTCATGGGGTCCGGAAAGGCGGACGAAAAGATCGACTACTTCGAGTGGGCTACCCCGAAGCGGATCCAGGAGAAGCACGGGCTGGAAGGCGCTACATTCTATGGGCTGCAAAGCTCGTGGGCCTACTTCAAGCGCGGCAAGTGGCTCGACGGATTCATGTTCAAGGTGCTGAAGGCATGGGAGCAATGGACCGTGAAGGACCTTAGGAACACATGGGGTAAAGGCAAGCCTGACGAGCTGTTCTATTCCATCGCCTGCTCGCAATCTGAACACGACCCGTCATTCGAGCATCCCGTTTTCTTCGGACGCGGATTTGATACCTTGCCGGTAGTGCGTCAGAAGTACTACATCCTGAGCCTATACGGTGTAGGCCGTGGCCGTGGGTCGGTACCTCCGAGGTATGTCCAGTGCTACGATGGGGAGTGCCGCACGATCGGGAAGAAGTACCAGATGAGCAACGCGGAACTGATCCGCCGCGACAAGTACGCCAACTTCAAACGGTGATGGAAAAGAACCAGGTCGTCACCGAGCTGAAGCTGGAAACCGAAGGGCATGATGAATGCCTGCGCGATTCCATCCGGCTGATGAAGGAATACGAGGATGTGCTGGACCGGGTGATCGCCAAGTTGAAGGAACTGAAGGAACTCCAAAAAAAACAGTGACCATGGCATGTAAATCCTGTGGCAAGAGCCGGACCAACGTATCGCGCCCGCGCACCCCTTCACCGATCCAGCAACGTTCGATCAAGAGCGTTCCCCGCGTATCCGTACCCCGGAGCAAATGATACTCGACGAGGAACAGGTACGCCAGATCTTCGACCGCCAGTTCGGGGAGATCAAGCCGTTCATCAAGGACGGCGTTCTCACGCCCGATAAGGACGGCAAGATGCCCGAGCCTTGGGTGGGCTATGGCGCGGCATCACGGCAGCGCAACGAGCTGCTGGTGCATATCGTGAACGACGAGTTCCCTGAGCACCTGTTCCGCAAGCGCGCCCCGAACCAGACCGACGATGAGGTGGAGTGGCTGCGCAACAACTTCAAGCAGACTACCCTTGATGTTTACCTGGACCTGGAGAACACGGTAGGCCGTGCATTACATCCTCGAAATTGGTCTATCGAGTTCGCGGAGGACCCGGCAGGTGAGGATGTGATGGAATACTCCAATCACGGTATACGGGAGTGGGATAGCGTCTACAACTTCATGCGCTTCGCCGGCCTGCGCATCAAGATGCAGGACGCCATGGGCATCATTGGCGTGTTGCCCACCAACATCTCGGTGATCGAGGACGAGGAAGGGAATGAGCGCATGGACCCGGAGGCCACGCTGGAACCGGAGATCCATTACTTCACCTGTGAGCAGTTGTGGGGCTACGAATACGACAAGTGGTATCTGCTCAGGCTGAATGGGAACAGCTACGTCGATTGGTACAGCGGAAAGAAGCAGACCGGCGTACTGTGCTGGCTGGTGGATTCCGACAAGGTGTGGCGCATCGAACAGGTAGGTCGTCCTTCGGACTGGAAGTTCGACATCAGCGTGGAGTTCGTTCACGCCGTAGGATTCCCGCCGTGCATCAACCTGATGGGTACGCCCAGCGTGAAGAAGGGTCGGCTGGTGTGGGAAAGCCCTTATCTGGCACCCAAAGACCTGCTGGACATTGCGCTGATGAACGCCAACTACCTAGAGGCGTCCATGCAGACGGTGATGTACCCGCACAAGGTCATGATCGGCGACCCTTGCGACTTTGTGGATGAGAAGACGAACGCCCCGTGTGTGGGAGGGTTCATTACCTCCTATCGGGATGATGTGCCGGTCCAGATCAAGTGCAAGGCTTGCGGAGGAACAGGAGACAAGGGAAGGCTGTCGCGATTTGGCACCTTGGTGATCAACCGCAACCCGGACAACACCAACCCGGATTCGGTGAACGCCACGAACGCGCTGGCCTTCGTTTCGCCAGCAACGGAATCGCTGAAGTTCACCGAGGAGCACATCGACAAATACCTGAACGCGGCCAGGGCAATCCTACACCTTGGAGCGGATAGTCCCATGGCAGGTGGCGACCAGAAGACAGCTACTGAGGCGGGCCTGAACAACAGGGCGAAGGATGCGTTCGTGAAGACCATCGCGGACCAGCTATTCCTGATCCACGGCTTCATTATCAAGTGCATCGGCAAGATGCGCCATGGGGCCGAGTGGGAAGGGTTCACCTTGCGGCCACCGACGAATTACGACCTGCGCACGGACGCGGACCACCTTGCCGAGATCTCGGCGGCGATGGAAAAGGGACTTCCGCCTTCGGTGATCAATGCGATGGTGCTGGAATACGTGGACAGCCGATACGCCGGTGATCCGAACGCGCTTCGCCTGTTCACCATCCTGTTCAAAGCTGACAGGCTGCAAGGCATGAGCGCAGAGCTTATCCAGGCAGAAGCGGCGGCGAAACGGGTCCAGCCATGGGAGGTATACCTACACTTCGCCGGTCTGATGCTGGTGGAGAAGATCGCCACCGAGCAGAACATCGAGGCCATGGAAGACGAGGCTATCGTGGAACTGCTGAAACAGGAGGCCAAGGCCAACGCCGGACAGACATCAACCCCGCAGCCTAGTCCGCTCATGGCTCTCGCTACGGCGGTAGCCGCATGAGCATAGAGCAGGCACGGACGGAAGGGGAGCGGGCGGCTGATGCGCTACTGAAGGCCGTCGAAGAGTTCAAGGAGCGCCTTTCTGCACGTATATCCATCATCGCATCCGGTATTGAGACGGACGCTGACGGCAAGATCGTCGCCAGTGCCGCGAACATCGCCCGTGTGGGCGAGTTGATAGCCGCAATGAAGGAGGACTTCCTGGACCCCGAGTTCGTGGAAGCCGTCACGCAATATGTATCCTCCCTGGACGGTGTGACCGCCAATGTGGTGAGTGCATTCAGTTCTTTCGAGGCCATCGATGAAGAGGTACTGACCGCGATCGGAAGGCGATACAAGCAGGAGGCCGCGAACCTGATGACCAATCCGGCCACATACGAATCGAGCATCTGGCAGGCGGCGACGGACAGGCTCATCTACGCGGCGGCTACGGGAGAGGTATTATCGGTGGCACTCTCGGGACTGACCGAGGCGGTAGGAGCGTCCAACGCGGTTGGAAGTGTTGAGGCCGTGACGGTATCCGCTCCGCTCATGCTTCAGCGCACCCAGACGGCAGCGGCGGCGGAAGAGGCTGGCGCGGAGTTCTTCTACTTCCAAGGAAGGCCCATCCAGACCACACGTCCATGGTGCCGGGAGAGGGAGGGGAAATACTGGCACATCGAGGAGATCCGGGAATGGGGACGCAAGGCAGCCAACGGAGACGGATGGGATGGCATGGTGGAAGGGACGAACGAGCAGACCATCTTCATCCACCTTGGAGGCTGGTTCGGTGAGCGCAATTCATGCAGGCACGTCCTTGTCCCTGTCCTTCGTTCGGCTGTTAACAGGGAGGATCTGGACAGAATGCGCGAAAAAGGGTTGATCGAATAGTTTCCATGGTTATATTTGCCATGGAATGAAACGGAAAAGCGATCGGGTCAAGGTCATGCGTCCGGGAGGCGCGACCACATTCATGGCGCGTGGTTCCGCTGAGAACCTGCGCGAAAAGGGCTGGCGCATCGTGGAAGACGTGCTGGTTGAGGTACCCGACATCGACGAGCCGAGAAAGCCAGGACGACCACGCAAATCCCAATCCAATGCCCATTGATCCCAAGGACATCGCCAGCTACATCGGGGCTGACCCCGAATCATTCGACGACCCCGAAGCGTTCAAGCAACACTTCGATACGACCTATGTGAAGCGCGAACTCGCCCACGTCGATAAGGAGGTTGCCAACAAGGTGTTCGGCAAGGTCAACGCGACCCTCAGGAACAACCTGAAGGGGGCTGCCAAGGAGCTAGGCATTGACGGTGTGGACTTCGAGGCCGTGGATCCTACGGAGGGTATCAAGTCCCTCGCCAAGACGGTCAAGGACAGTCACGCCAAGCTCATGGCAGACCTGGAAGCGGCCAAGAAAGGAGGCGCCCCAACGAAGGAATTGGAACAACTCCAGGCCACGTTGGACGCGAAGGCCCGCGAGGTGGAGGCCCTTGGCAAGAACGCTAAGGAATGGGAATCGAAGTACCTGGAACTGGATTCCGCCGTGAAGCAGCGCGAGAGCCGTGCCAAGGAGGATGCATTCTACGAGGAGGCTATTTCTGCGCTGAAGTTCAAGGAAGGTACTTCCAAGTTCGCCATCGACGGCTTCAAACTGGCCCTGCGCAATCAGTACAAGCCTGACTTCAGCGATGGGGCGGTGAAGGTGCTGGACGCGAACGGCAATCTGGTCATGGAGCCTAACAAGGCCCAGACCTATCGCAGCATCGTGGACATCGCCAAGGAACTGGCGGAGAAAGAGAACCTGACCGGAGGCAGCCCACAAGGGAAT
>JAKQEI010000157.1 GCA_029573495.1 Bacteroidota bacterium
CTTCGGCCCACGCTTCGATCCACAGGCGATCAACACCGATCAACAGGTTCTGAGTCTCCCCCGGACCCCCTCGTTCAAAACCCAACAACATCAACATCATCAGCAATAACGATGATGACACACTTTATCTAACAGACCCGCGCTGAAGGGTGCGCTCTTCCTTACCTCCCGCACCATCTTGACCTCCCTTACCTCCTTCACCTCCCTCGCGCTCTCTCACCCTCTCCCTCCCTCACCTCACTCCCTCCCTCACCTCCCTCACCTCCCTCCATCACCGCGCCACCACCACGCGCTCGCTGTGCACCACGCTCCCATCCCGCGTTGCGATCCGCGCCAGGTAGAGGCCATTGGGCACACTGCGCAGGTCCATGTGCGTGGCAGGCGTGCTCAGCACAAGCCGGCCATCCAGGGTCAGGAGCTGCAGCGTTGCACCGACCGGAGCATCACGCATGTACAGACGACCCTCGGTGGGGTTGGGGAGGAGGAGTCCACGTTGCTCCGCGTGTGCTTCATCCAAGCTGGTCGGGCTCAGCAGCGTGTAGGGCTCATCGCCGATACCGAGGTCGTATTGCGCCAGGTAGAAGATGTGGTCGCCGCAGCTGGTGATGCCATCGCAGGGGTACAGCGCACCGTTCACCGTGCTGCCCGGTTGCAGGATGGGGGCTGTGCCCGCCGCAGTGCCATCCGTGCTGAAGAGTTGCTGGTCGCTGCCGTTCAGGAAGGAGGTGAAGTAGAGGTTCGGACCATGCGCGGCCAGGTTCTCCACATAGTCCAGCGCCGGGGTGGTACCGGTCAATTCCACGGTGCCCTCCGCCGTGCCATCGCTGTGGAAGAGCACCAGGTCCGTGCCGTTGCTCGCGCGGAACCATACTTCGCCCTGATACGCCACCAGTTCAGAAGGGTAGGAGGCATTCCCGCCCGGCACGATGTCCTTCACCATGTACGTGCCATCCGTCGTACCGTCCGTGGCCCAGAGCTCTTCGCCATGCGCATAGCCATCCACCGCACGGAAGAAGAGCAGGCCATTGGCCACGGCGAAGTCGCGCGGTTGACCACCATCCAGTTCGTTGATATCCTTCACCAGCTGCGTGCCCTCCGTGGTGCCATCGGTCACCCACAGCTCCTCGTCGATGTCCGGTGTGTTCGCCGCGAAGTAGAGCAGGCCGTTGTATTCCGTGAAGTAACGGGGCGAGCTGCTCAAGCCACCTGGGTTCAGGTCCGCCAGTAGAACGGTTCCTTCCACGGTACCATCGCTGATCCACAGCTCGCGACCATGGGCCTCGGTCTGCCCCTGGAACACGATCATGTCGTTGTACACCGTGAAGTAATTGCTGCTCTCCAGGTCGTTGATGTTGTCGATGCTCAGCTCCACGACGGTGCCTGCCGTGGTGCCATCGGTGCTCCACAGTTCATAGCCGTTCACGCCGTTGTCCGCCGCGAAGTATACGCGGCCCTGCCAGCCGATGAAGGTGCTGGGCAAACTGCCGCCACTGCCGGGGTTGATGTCCTTGAGCAGGACCGTGCCTGCGGCGGTGCCGTCGCTCACCCAGGGCTCCATGCCATGGGTGCCGTCGTTGGCGCGGAAGAAGACGAGCCCGTCCACACAGCTGATGGCATCCGCACCGGAGTCGCCGCCGGGGTTGATGTCCTTCAACAGGGTGGGTACTTGCGCGGCGGCGGGTACCAGGAGCAAGGCGAGGAGGGGAGCGAAGGTGTAGCGTGTCATCATGCAAGCGGGTATGGGGGACTGTTCGGTGCGCTAGGGCGCGATGTATGCCTACATCGGGAAGGTAGCCAGGATGTGAACAGCGAGGACCGGGCTACGGAGCGCACAGGGATGCACCACGTGTGCGAAGCCTCCGGCATGCGGCATCAGCTTGCCGGCGACCCCCACCGTGGCCAGGCCCAGGAAGGGCAGGAAGAGCAGCAGGGCGATGGCCCCGGCCACGGCACACGCACGCAGGTAGCCGATGTACCCGCGGAAGCGCTGTCCGGTGCGGGCCACCACGATACCGCCGAAGAGCAGCAGGCCCGGCAGTTGCAGGGGGAGGAAGGCCCACAACGCATCGGCCAGCCCGCCCAGGTCCGCCGCCGCCGAGGCGAAGGGCTGCGCCGCCAGGCCGTGCTGCACCATCCACCCCAACAGGGCATCGCCCTGCGGGAACAGGAAGAGGGCCACCGCCGTGGTAAGGCCGTACACCAGGCCACCGAGCAAGGCCGTGCCGTAGTTGCGGCCGAAACCCGGTGCGGTCTCCCTGGCGCCGCTCACGCGCAGCACGATGTGCAGCAAGATGGCCATCACCAGGCCGCCGAACAGCGCATAGCCCACCAAGCCCACCCCCGCCACCACCGCCGCCGTGGTGAGCACGGCTTCACCGGGCAGCGTGGAGCGCACATGGGCACCCAGCTTCAGCACCACCAGGTTCGTGAGGAGCAAACTGGGTGTGAGGCAGAGCGCGGCCACACCCACCGCCAGCAGGTAGCCGCGCAGACCCTTGAAGGGTGCGCCGATGCGTTTGGAGAATATGGCGCCGCTCACCAGGTAGCCAGGGCCCCAGGAGAGGGCCACGAAGACCAAAAGCACCATCGGGTTCGCCAGGAGTTGGTCGACGAGCGCGTCCATCACCCCCAGGCTGCCCCGGTGCGGCTGGGCCAGGATGCGCTCCTGCACACCGGCCATCACGCCTTGGAAACGAACGGCCAGCCCTTCCATGGTGCGCTGCCCCACGCCTTGTTGCAACAGGAGCACCAGCAAGCCGGCGCACAAAGCGCTCATGCCCATGGTGGCCAGGGTGCTGTAGAAGGTGGTGCGGAAGGCGAAGCCGAAGGGCATGAGGCCACCGGGACGCAGCGCGCGCAGGATGGCCACCAGCAACAAGGCCGCCAGCAGGGAAGCCAGCGCGGCCCAGGCCGCGATCACCAGGGCCACGAAGATGACGTAGAGCACCACGATGAGCACCACGATGAGGCCAAGCCCGCCACCAGGAGCATGACCACCTTCCCGCAAGCCCCGCTGGTATTCGGAATAGTCGCCGCCGGTGAACGACTCACCATTGCGGCCCTGCCAGTAGCTATAGCTCATGGGTGCGCTGTATGCATCGAATATAGCAGGAGGGGAGCGCCACCCAAAAGCAAGCCGCCCCGACCATTGCTGATCGGGGCGGATGCATGGAAGAAGGAGTGTAGCTGATCACGCGGCCTTCGCCTGCGCGATCTCGCTTGCCGGTCCTTCGCCGATCTTGCCCAGGGCGCTTACGCGGAAGGAGAAGAACTTATTGGGTT
>JAKQEI010000161.1 GCA_029573495.1 Bacteroidota bacterium
CACCATGGGGGTCGTGTGACCGGACGGCACGAAAAAGATCCCAAAACCGGTCCGATCACCGAAATTCACGCATCAAACGAACATGCACCATGACCTCATCAACTCAACCGGCGTTCCGTCGGTACTTGTTAGAGGTGCCCCTATGTCGAAAGGAGGATCCCAGCGTTGATCGGCCAGCTCAGGAATGCATGCCGATGGTCGGACCACTTCGCGCTGACCAGCTCTGTTAAAGCTCAGTCGATGACGTCCACGGGATCCAGAGACATAGGCCTCGTGAAGAGGGTGTTGTTCGAAGCTCGTCGGACCATCCTTAATCTGTGCGCGATTGAGTAGGTCCGCTGCAGTTCTGGCCAACAGCCCGAAACTGGCATAGCTGAACAACAGTCCTTGCAATAGCATGAACGCCCAGAGCATGAATTTCGAGCCGAGCCCTTTCTCATCGGCGGTTCGAGGCAATAGGTATCTCCTGCGGGTATACGCCAAGGTCACGAGACCAAGGCCAAGCGGGATCCAGGTGACCCAAAGCCTGTATTGGAAACCAACGCCGATGAGCTTCAAGCTGAACAAGTACTGCAGAACGGTCAGGATCAATGAGGCAATCGCCCACGGATAGAGCTTCTTGTCGGTCCACTTCTGGTGGCTCTTGAGGGGTCGCTGCCTACGCATACTTATTGTTATTCAAGCTTCGGTCTTCACCCCCACCACCCCCTCCATCGCCTCCTTCGCTGCATGCACGTTCTTCACATCCTGCACGCTGATGCGCAGCGTTCCTGCCTTCTCATACACCTTGAATCGGCGTGGTTGCGCCTGCACAGCGCGCAGCACCGCGTTGAAGCCATCGCCGGCGAAGAAGGGGTGCTTCTGGTCCGCGATGAAGGTGCCGATGAGCACTCCCTTCTTCAGCACCATCTTCTCCAGACCCATGCGTTGGCCCAACCAGCGAAGACGGATGCCTTCGAGCAATTCGTTCACCAGCGGCGGGATGGGGCCAAAGCGGTCGGTGACCTCGGCGGTGAACTTCTGCAGCTCGGTCTCGTCCTTGATGTCGTCGAGGCGACGGTAGAGCGCGAGGCGTTCTGCCGTCTCGCTCACGTAGCTGTTGGGGATCAGCATGGTGAGGTCGGTCTCGATGATGCAGTCGTCGCTCTGGTCGCGGCGTGATCCTCGTGCGAGAGCATGACTCCCTTCCTGTGCATCCTCGAAGAGGTCCTTGAAGTGCTCGTTCTTCAGTTCGCGCACGGCTTCTTCCAGGATCTTGTGGTAGGTCTCGAAGCCGATGTCATTGATGAAGCCGCTCTGCTCCGCGCCGAGCAGGTCGCCCGCGCCGCGGATGTCGAGGTCCTTCATGGCGATGTGGATGCCGCTGCCCAGGTCGCTGAACTGCTCGATGGCCTGCAGGCGCTTGCGCGACAGGTCAGGGAGGAGGTGCGGGCTCGGCGCGAGCAGGTAGCAATAGGCCTTCTTGTTGCTCCGGCCCACACGACCGCGCAATTGGTGCAGATCGCTTAGACCGAAATTCTGCGCCTCGTTCACGATGATCGTGTTCGCGTTCGGGATGTCGAGGCCGTTCTCCACGATGGTGGTGCACACGAGCACATCGGAGTTGCCTTCGATGAAGTCGAGCATCACCTCTTCGAGCTTGTGGCCTTCCAGTTGACCATGGCCCACACCCACGCGCGCGCCGGGCACCAGCTTGCGGATCATGTCGGCGATGTGCTCGATGTTCTTCACCTTGTCGTGCAGGAAGTACACCTGGCCACCGCGACTGAGCTCGTATTCGATGGCGCCGCGGATCACCACTTCATCGTACGGTTGCAGCATGGTGCTCACCGGATAGCGGTTGGGCGGGGGCGTGCTGATGATGCTGAGGTCGCGCGCGCCCATGAGGCTGAACTGCAGCGTGCGCGGAATGGGCGTAGCGGTGAGGGTGAGCGTGTCCACCGTGGCGCGCAGGGTCTTCAGCTTGTCCTTCACGTTCACGCCGAACTTCTGCTCCTCGTCGATGATCATCAGGCCGAGGTCCTTCCACACCACGTCCTTGCTCACCAGCCGGTGCGTGCCGATGAGGATGTCGATTTTCCCTTCCTTCAGGTCATTGAGGATCTGCGTCTGCTGAGCGCTGCTGCGGAAGCGGTTGATGTAGTCCACGCGCACGGGCAGTCCCTTCATCCGCGCGGAGAAGCTCTTCCAATGCTGCAGCGCGAGGATCGTCGTGGGCACGAGCACGGCCACCTGCTTGCTATCGCAGGCCGCCTTGAACGCCGCGCGGATCGCGACCTCGGTCTTGCCGAAGCCCACATCACCACAGACCAGTCGATCCATGGGCACACCCTTTTCCATATCGCGCTTCACGTCCTGTGTGGCCTTCAGCTGGTCGGGCGTGTCCTCGTAGATGAAGCTCGCCTCCAGCTCGTGCTGCAGGTAGTTGTCCGGTTGGTAGGCGAAGCCCGGCTTGCTCTTGCGTTGTGCGTACAACTTGATCAGGTCGAAGGCCAGCGCCTTCACCTTGGCCTTGGTCTTCTCCTTCAGGTTCTTCCACGCCGGTGTGCCGAGCTTGCTCACGTTCGGCGCTTTGCCGCCCTCCTCGCCGCTGAACTTGCTCACGCGGTGCAGGCTGTGGATGCCCACGTAGAGGATGTCGCCGTCACGGTACTTCAGGCGGATCGCCTCCTGCATGCTGCCGCCGGCATCAATGGTCTCCAAACCGCTGAATACCCCGATGCCGTGATCGATGTGCACCACCAGGTCGCCGGGCTTGAGCTGCGTGAGCTCCTTCAGCGTGAGCGCCTGCGAGTTCTTCCGGAAACCTTCTTTGAGCCGATAGCGATGGTAGCGCTCGAAGATCTGGTGGTCGGTATAGAGCGCCAGCTTCAGTTCGGGATCGATGAAGCCTTCGTGCAGGTCGAGCACCAGCGGCGTGAAGGCCACCTCGTGCTCCATGTCATTGAAGATGGTGTAGAGGCGTTCGCTCTGCTTTGCACTGTTGCAGGCGATGAGGTTGGTGTAGCCCGCGTTCTGCTTGTTATGCAGATCACCGCTGAGCACCTTGAACTCCTTGGCGAAGGTGGGCTGGGGCCTCTGCGCAAAGTCCACGCGCTGATCAGATGATGAGATGATCGGACGATCAGATGATCGCTCGGCATTCCCAATTTCTGATCTACTGATCTTCTGATCATCTGATCGGAAGAACACCTTCCGGAACCCCAAGGTCCCCTTGATCAGCTCGGTATCCGTGGCCAGCAGTTCGTTCGGAGGAGCGTGCTCGTCCTTGTCGGGAAGTCGCTCGTAGGACTCGGTGAGGAGTTTCAGCTGCTTCTTGGCTGCATCGCCGATGGCCTGCAGGTCGCGCAACCAGAGCACAGCATCTTCCGGTAGCTGCGAGAAGAAGGTCTGCTGGCGCGCGGCATCCTCGTCCTGGAGGTCCGGCACGATCACGGCCTCGGTGAGGAACTCGATGGTCAACTGGTCCTGCGGGTCGAAGCGGCGCACGCTCTCCACGCTGTCGCCGTAGAGCTCGATGCGGTAGGGCTTGTCGCTGCCGTAGCTGAACACGTCCACGATGCCGCCGCGGATGCTGTACTGCCCAGGCTCGTACACAAACTCCACACGGGCGAAGCCGGTCTCCTCCAGCCACTCCTGGAGCGTATCGATCGGTAGCTCCTCGTTCCGCTTCACGGTGAGTGTGTTCTTCGCCATCTCCTCCTTGCCCATCACGAGGGGAACAAGGGCGTCTGGGTACGTGATGAGCACCAGTCGCTCCGGCTTCTTCATCAAAGTCTCCAAGACCTCCGTGCGGCTCACGCGCTCTCCGTCATGGTGCCCCTCCGGGTCGTACGGCGAGCGCGATGGCGCGGGGTAGAAGAACATGTCCTCGTCCATCGCTTTGCGGGCGTCCTTCTCTTTCCCGCGAAGTGCTTCGAGGTCGTTAAGGAAGTAGGCGGCCTCTTCGCGGTCGGGGAGCACGAAGACATGCACACCACTGCGCTGCTCAATGACGGACGCCGCGATGAGGGCCTGCGCGGAACCGATCGTACCGGCGATCTGCACCCGGGCGGCCTTCTCACGTAAGGCATCGGCTACGCGGGCCACGCGGGCGTCGGAGCGGTAGAGGGACAGGAGGTCGGGGAGGGAGGTGATGGACATGAACGCTGAAAAGCCCGAAACCCAATGCCGCATAGCGCGGGCATCGGGTTCGGGAGCGGGCGCGAAGCTAAGCTCGCGGAAGGCGATCCGATCAACGCATCGCGTTCACGTGTCTGTCCGGATCACCGGTCAATGCTCATGGTCGGTTCCGATGGTCAGGATGCTGCGCAATTGGAAAGCGGCGTTCATCGCGATCCGCGCGCTGTCGTCGAATGCGCCGAGCGGGGTGATCGCACGCCAACCTTTGTCCATCGGGCCAAGGACGACTGGTACCTCCCGGAAGTGACGGCCACCATCAGAGGCCTCGCCTTCATCCACATAGATGAAGGAATCGTTACCGGCCATCGCGATGGCATCCTCGGGCACGACGCGCATGGTGGCGGTGGTGGTGGGAATGGTCGCGCTGATCGACATGCCCTCCACGAGCTTCTCACTGCCCTGTGTCACATGGGCATGCACGGGGATCGTTCGTCCATCTGCATTGAAGGTGCGGCCGATGCTGAACACCTCGCCACGGAACCGCTCATTCGGCATGTTGATCACGGAGAAGTCGAAGGAGACCCCTTCCTTCAACCGGGCCAGTTCGCGCTCATATGCGTTCAGGTGAACATGGAAGTGGCGCAGGTCGATCACCTCCGCGATGACGGTGGTCGGATCCACGCGTTCATCGAGGTGGACGCTGATGCCATTGACACGACCATCCACTGGACTGTGCAGGACGAAACGCTGTTGCAGTTGTTCGGGCTGCAGCTGGTCGGGATCGACGCCGAGCAACCGAAGCTGACCTGCAAGCGAGCGCATCCGCACCTCGTCGCCTACGGCCTTGGCTTCAGCCTGCTGCACCGTCTTCCGTGCATTGGCGTTGCCCTCGGCCAGGATCTGCTGCCGGTCGCGCTCAGCGGCGGACACGAGCGCATCCGCGCGCGCCATCAGGTATTCCTCCTGCATACGGAAGAAGGCGATGTCGTTCAAGGCGATCAGGGGCTGGCCTTTGCGCACGTGGGCACCCTCATCCACGAGCACGTCCACCACCTTGGCTCCGATCGGGCTGGTGATCCGGGCCTTGCTCACCGGGGAGGAGAGGATGCGTCCGGTCAGTTGCAGGTTGCCGGTCATGGAGCGCGTCTGGAGCGGCTCTATCCGGATGCCAAGGGTCCGCAGCTGTTCTGCGCTGAGCATGACACCATCCTCAGGGAGATGCGCGGGTTCCGGTCGCGCTGTAACCATGGCGGACGTATTTTGATGATCATCGGTATGCGGAGGCGCATCACCACAAGCGACGAGAAGAGAAGCGGCGAAGAAGAGAGGTAGGTACTTGTTCATGGCCGAGATGGTCAGTGAGCGGTGAGGCGTTGGAGAAGGAGTACGTTGGAGTTGTGGTCATGGACCAGGTCGAGGTGATCGCGACGGATGGAGAGTGCCTGCTGGAGGTTGAGCACGTGTTCGGCATGGGCGATATCGCCTGCGGCAAAGGCCATGGTGCTCGTGGCCAGGATGCGATCGGCGTTCGGCAGGGCTTCAGAAGCGTACCATTCCAGAGTGGCTCGATCGCTTGTGATACGTTGGTAGGCCCCGGTGACCTCCATGCGCCATTGGCGTTCGCCTTCGGCCAGGGCATGGCGCGCAGCTTCTTCCTGAAGGCTCGCCGCCCTAGTGCGTGCTGCTTGTGGCCGCATCCAAAGGGGAAGCGATACCCCGAGCTGGAATCCCTGGAACCGGTCGGTGGGGCCTGCGAGCCGCGTGCCCTCAGCATCCACGGGAGCACCGATCAAGGTCTGGTTGAAGTAACCCACGATGAGGTCGGGCAGCAGGCTGTTGCGCTCCACGCGGTGCGCTCGTTCCGCTGCGGTGATGCGCTGTTGCAGGACGTCCAGTTCCGGACCAGTGATCAAGCTGGTATCGATCGAGATCGACGCGAGTGGAACGAATGGTACAGGTATCACATCGGCCGGGGTGGTCAGTCCAAGCAGTCCACCGAAGCTGATGCGCTCGGCGTCGAGCAGGTGGCGATGTCGCTGCAACTCATCCTTGGAGCGGCTCGCACGTGCTTCGGCCGTGGCTTGCTGGATCGGCGGAACATCACCTGTTTCCGCACGAAGTTTGGTGACACGGGCCAGCTCCTGCCAGGTGCTGTCCTCGCGCATCAGCCACGCTTCCAATGCATGCAGGTAGAGAAGCCGATCGTACGCGGCGCGCACCTTCCAGTTGATATCGGAGCTTACCAACGTGCGCTGGCTCATGGCCAGGTCGCTTTCGGCCCGCGCGGCACCGGCCCTCGCACCCATCAAGGTGGGAAAGGGGATCTTCTGGACGGCGGTGATGTTGTTGTCGTTCCGGGTGTAGGCGTTGTACTGGCCGCGCATGTACACCACTTCGGTCCGCGGGATCTCGCTGGCCGCAGCGCGTAGGGCATCCATCCGTTCGGCTTCGGCCTTCGCCACGAGCAGGGCGGGTGCGTTGGTTTCGGCCATACGCAAGGCCTGCTCCAGATCGATCTGCTGGACCTGTGCATGGGCCGTACTGGTGCACAGCATGAGCAAGGTGCCGATCA
Organism: Bacteroidota bacterium; assembly: GCA_029573495.1. Taxonomy (GTDB): domain Bacteria; phylum Bacteroidota; class Bacteroidia; order Flavobacteriales_F; family PHOS-HE28; genus PHOS-HE28. The sequence goes on from JAKQEI010000161.1 coordinate 6,695, forward strand.
TCGTCGTGGAAGGCTTGATGCGCCGTTCCCGACGGTGGTAGAGCACGTACATCACCGGAAGCACCAGCAGGGTGAGGATGGTCGCGGTGATCAAACCACCGATAACCACCGTCGCCAGCGGACGTTGCACTTCGGCGCCGGCCCCGCCACTCAGCGCCATCGGCAGGAAACCGAGCGAAGCCACGGAGGCGGTCATCAGCACGGGTCGCAGGCGGGACGCGGTGCCGTGCCGAACGCGCTCCACCACGTCCATGCCCTGCGCGGCCAGTTCCCGGAATGTGCCGATCAGCACCATCCCGTTCAACACCGCCACGCCGAAGAGCGCGATGAAGCCGACACCCGCCGAGATGCTGAACGGCATGCCACGCAACAACAACGCGGCCACACCGCCGATCGCGCTCAACGGAACAGCGGTGTAGATCAGCAGGGCATCCGGCAGTGATCGGAAGGTGGTCCAAAGCAGGAGCAGGATCAGCAGCAGGGCCACCGGCAGGGCGATGCTCAGGCGGGTCTTGGCTTCGCGCAGATTCTGGAACTGACCGCCGAATTCCAGGAAGTAGCCCGGTGGCAGCTTCACCCGTTCCTTCACCCGTGCCTGCATGTCGGTCACCAGGCCTTCCACATCGCGACCACGCGCGTTCACGCCCACGTAGATCCGGCGTTGTGCATTCTCGTGGGTGATCTGTGCGGGGGTGGGGATGTACGCGACCTCCGCCAGCTGGTCCAGCGGAACGGACCGTCCGTCACGCGTGCTCACATAGAGGGATGCGACGTCCGCCAGGCTCGAACGATGCGTGCTGTCGGCCCGGACCACCACATCGAAGCGCCGCTCTCCCTCGTAGATGGCACCGGCAGGTTCCCCTGCGAACGCTGCACGCACCACGCGGTTCAGGTCCGCCACGTCCGCTCCGATGGTGGCGAGGCGCTCGCGGTCATAGGTGATGGTGATCTGAGGCGTGCCCTCCACCCGTTCGATGGCGGGTTCACCGGCGCCCGGCACACCGGATACGGCTTGTGCCACGAGGCCCGCATAGTGCAGCAGGGTGTCGATGTCGGGTCCGTAGAGCTTCATGGCGATGTCCTGCCGCACGCCGGTCATCAGTTCATTGGTGCGCATCTGGATCGGCTGGTTGATCTCGAAGTACACGCCGGGGATCCGGTGCAGGGCCTTGATCATCGTGTCCGCGAGCTCCCAGTAGCTGCGGCCGGTGGTCCACTCCTTCTTGTCGTGCAGGAGGATCAATACGTCGGTCATCTCGGTGCTCATGATGTCCGTGGGTACTTCGGCTGTGCCGGTCTTGCTCACCACATCCTTCACTTCCGGGAATTGTTTGATGATGCGCTCCACCCGCGTGTTGTTCTCCAGGCTTGCGGTGAGCGATGCGCCCATGGGCAGGATGCTGTGGAAGGCGAAGTCCCCTTCCTCCAGTTGCGGTATGAACTCACCGCCCATCCGGGTGAAGGCGAAGACCGCGGCAGCGAGGAGTGCGAGGCCGGATCCGATAACGAGACGGGTGTGACGCAGGGCGCGTTCCAGGACCGGAGCGTAGGCCTTCGAAAGACGGGCCAACATCCGGTCGCTCAGGGTCACGGTGGCGCCGGTGCGGCGGGATACGAACAAGCTGCTCATCACCGGCACGTACGTGAGGCTGAGCACGATCGCGCCGATGATCGCGTACACCACGGTCAGTGCCATGGGCCGGAACATCTTGCCTTCCACACCGCTGAGGGCGAGGATGGGGATGTAGACGACCAAGATGATCAGTTGACCGAAGGTGGCTGCGCTCATCATGCGGCCGGCGGCATGTTCCACCTCATCGTCCATCTCCTTCCGTGGCAGCAGGCCATCGCGCCTGGGAAGATGATGCAGGCGGAAGAGCACGGCTTCCACGATGATCACGGCACCATCCACCACCAGGCCGAAGTCGATCGCACCCAGGCTCATGAGGTTGCCGGTCACACCCGTGAGGCGCATGAGGATGACGGCGAAGAGCATGCTGAGGGGGATCACACTAGCCACGATGAGGCCCGCACGCAACTGGCCGAGGAAGACCACCAGGACGAGGATCACGATCAAAGCGCCTTCCAGAAGGTTGTTGCGCACCGTGCGCATGGAGCGGTCCACCAGGTCGGCGCGGTCCAGGAAGGGTTCGATCACGACACCTTCGGGCAGGCCGCGGCGCACCTCGTCGAGGCGCTTCTTCACCGCGCTGACCACGGCGCTCGCATTGCTTCCCTTCACCATCATCACGATGCCTCCCACCACCTCGCCTTCGCCATCGCGCGTCATGGCCCCATAGCGCGGTGCCGCACCCAGTCGCACGGTGGCGATGTCGCGCACCAACACCGGCGCTCCTTCCTCCGGTGTGTCCACCACGATCCGCCCGAGGTCCTCCAGACCTGTCGCAAGACCCACGCCGCGGATGAAGTAGGCATTGCTCGCGTGTTCGATGTAGGCCCCGCCGGTGTTGGCGTTGTTGCGTTCCAAGGCATCGATCAGGTCGCCAAGGCGTATCCCCATCCCGTTCAGGCGCACCGGGTCCACCGACACCTCGAACTGTTTCAACTGACCGCCGAACCCGTTGATCTCCGCCACGCCCGGTATGCCGAGCAGCTGTCTGCCGATCACCCAGTCCTGCAGTTCGCGCAGCTCCATGGCATCATATTCTTCCCGATGCGCGCTGTCCGCGCGGACGACATACTGATACACCTCGCCGAGGCCGGTGCTCATCGGCGCCAGGAAGGGTGTTTCCACGCCAGGCGGCATGGTGGCCGACAGTCCTTGGATGCGTTCGTTGACCAGCTGGCGGGCGAGGTAGCTGTCCATGCCGTCCTCGAAGACGGCCGTCACCTGGCTGAGTCCGAACCGGGAGATGCTGCGCAGCTCGATCATGCGCGGCAAATTGGCCAGAGCCTGTTCCAGGGGATAGCTCACGAAGCGCTCCACTTCGAGCGTGGCAAGGGTGGGTGCAAGGGTGATCACCTGGACCTGGTTGTTGGTGATGTCCGGCACCGCATCCACCGGCAGGCTGCGGAAGGCGAGCACACCGCCGATGATGAGCACCAGGACGCCGATGCCGACGGCGACCTTGTTGCGTATGGACAGATGGATGATCCGTTCGATCATGGGAAGGAATTCTGCGTGAAGAACCGTTGGGACAGGGGTCGTGGACTGTGCATCACCGCCGGGGCGACGCCATGCTTCGCATCAGCCGAGCGCGACCACACGAATGCGGACCGGATCGAATGGGAAGCGAAGGATCAGCAGCGCGGGGGCTGGATCAGGCCGTTCGCGTGGCCTGGCAGCAGGACGACCAGTTCGGTACTGGTGCGTGCGCGGGGAACGGCAACCGTCGCCTCGACCAACGTGGTCGTGGTGACAGTTATCGCCGATGGATTGCAGTTGTCGCCGACCAGGTGGTGATGGTGGAAGGGCAACTGCTCATGGGGTGCATCACCATTGCCGCCATGGTCCTCGTTGCCGTAATGAAGTTCGAGGAAATCGGCCATGCTCAGGTCTGGTGCGCGGTCCTTGTGCTCCAGGTAGTGACCGATCAGTGCGGGAACGCGAATGGCATCGGGCATCAGCACCAGCAGATAAGCCAGGCTCAACATACACGTTGCGAAGATGCCGCGCATACCGCAAAGGTAGGCAAGTCCATCATTCGCTGTTCGCTTGCATGGCCTCCGCAAGCTCCTGCATCTTCAGCACGGTGTTCCAGTTGCGTGCGGTGTTCACAACGCCGATGCCTTTGTCGAACTTCTCGGCCAATTTGCTCGTGCCGAAGCCATAGGGCGTGTGGATGTAGCACACCTGGTAAGGTCCGAAGCGCTTCCCAGCCTTCAACACCTGCAGCGCCTCATCGCCCACCGCCAGCGCCTGCAGGGCTTTCACGACCTCCGGCTTGGGGGTATCGGCAAGCAGCACTGCATGCACATGCTTGCCTTCGGCCTTCATGGGGAACGGATCGTTCGCGATCACCGCTTCCCATTCCGCTGCGGTCGGGATGAAGATGGGACGCTCGTACTTGAACTTCTTCCTGCAGATCTCCGCCACCTTGGCGAGTGTCTCCTCGCGCGAGAGCGCACTCCGGATCAGGGCATTGCCGCTGTTGATGTACGTCGTGGCATTCTTGAATCCGGCCTTCGTCAATGCTGTGCGCAACTCGGCCACGGGCAATTGCACGGGACCGCCAACGCCCCGGAAAAGGAGGAGGAATATGGTCTCTGCCATGGCTGGTCATGCGAAGGTCGGAACACGGGGCTGATCTTTGTCAGTGGGCCGGATATGACCAGCCGTATCTTGGGCACATGAGTACGACCGAGACCTACGTGGAGATATACACGAACCTGGGCTTCCTCTTCTACAGCATCGCGGCTGGAGATGGTCAGGTGAGGCAGGCCGAGGTGGATGCCTTGAATGAATTGGTCAAGAAGCAATGGATGCCGTTGGAATCGAGCCGGGATGAGTTCGGCGTCGATGCAGCGGAGTACATCAGTATGAGCTTCGACTATGCGCGCGACAACAAGCTTGATGCTAGGCAAGCGTTCCAGCGCTTCGAGGATGCGTACAAGGAGCACGTCAAGATGTTCGACCCGGGCATGAAGCGCATGGTGTTGGAGACCGCAACGGTCATCACCGATGCGTTCGGGCACACGAACAAGTCGGAACTGACCGCGCTTAACCGCTTGCAGACCCTTTTCAGGGACTGATCACCAGCCTTGCCGGATCAACCCTTGAACGCGATGGCGCTGATCATCACGTTCACGCCGCGTGGCAGGTCCTTTACACCGATCGTTTCCCTCGCGGGTGGATCACCCTGGGTGAAATAGGTCTGGTAGACGCGGTTGACCTCGGCGTAGTACTGCAGGTTCGTGAGGTAGATCGTGCACTTCACCAGATGCTCGTAGCCAAGGCCCGCACCCTTCAGCACGGCCCCGAGGTTCTCCATCACCTGGGTGGTCTCCTCGGCGATGTTGTCCTTCCGCAGGGTGACAGCGTTGAAGACCTGACAGATCTGGCCGCTGATGAAGATGAATCCACCCGCTTCCACGCCAGGGGTGAAGGGGGTTCCCGTTGATCTGTCCTCGGGTGCACGGACCGTACGCTTCATGATCGTTCAGACCCGCGATCATTGCGCGGGATGCCACGAAGTTGCACAGAACTGGATCAAATGCAAGCGCCTTTGCCTGAATGTCCATCACCGGACATTCAGCCCTGGTCCACCGAGCGGATCTTCGCAAGCAGGGACTGCTCATGCTGGTAGCCCTCAGCCCTGTACTTGGACAGCCAGCCGGCTTCGGGTTTGAAAGCCTGTTTCCGTTCCCAGGTCCCAAAGAGGAGGAGCGGGCAATACCCCTCGTAGACCACGGCTTTTTCCTCCCCGGCGATCTCGAACACGATGAGTGCTCCACCGTGCCCCTCCAGGTGGAAGGTCGTCCAACCCGGTCGTTCGCGGAGCTTGAAGGTGAGCTGCTGGCCCATCGGATGGGTGACGATCCGCTGCAGTCCCCCTTCGAATTCCGCACGCCGGAAGCCACGGCCAAGGAACCAACCGTGCAGTTCAGGGAGCAGTTCGTTCGACCTTGTGCGTTGTAGCTCGATACGAGGCATTGGACTGGAACTCCGATGTAACGTCTATTCCCGTACGAACCGGACATGTTCCACCCCATCCGAGGTCGTCATCAGCAGGGTATGGATGCCGGCCGATAGTTCGCGGATGTCGACCGCGATGTTCCTTCCTTGTGATCGGACCGTTAACTCCAACCGACCCTGGGCATCCAGGATGCTGATCGATACGGGTTGTTCACTGGTGCGTTCGATGTGCAGCAGGTCGACCGCCGGATTCGGGAAGAGGCGCAAGCCGAACGCCGGTCGTTCGTTGATCCCGGTGATCAGCACCTGCACGGGTGAGGACGTTGCGGAAACACAACCCAGCACATCGGTCACCACCACGGTGTAGTCGCCACCGGTCACCGGCGTGAAGCAGGGGTCGGTCGCTTCCGGGATCACCTCCCCGTTCCGGTACCATTGCACGGATCCGCCTGCGGTGGTGCACAGTTGGTCCCCGAGCATATTGACGAGCGGCATCACAGCCATGTTCGGACAGGCCACCTGCGCGCGGTAGATGTCGCCGTTGTTGGCCACCATCACGATCGCGCCATCCACCAGGCTCGCATCACCGATGCTGGCGTTGAGGATGTCCGGCAGGATGGTGGTCCAGTTCTCCCCGCCATCCACCGTCCTCACAGCATACCCCGAGTAGCTCACCGCGTAGCCTGTATCCGGATGGGTGAAGAAGATGCTCATGGTCTGCTGGGGACTGTCGATGTCGGTCCAGGTGTCGCCGCCATCCACGGTGCGGCGGTACTTCATCCAGCCGTGGTCCTCGTCCAGGAAGAAGACGGTGTGGCCTCCCGGGGTGCCGGTCATCGGTTCCCAGGTGGCGCCGCCATCGGTCGTGCGATAGTTGTCACCGTATTCACCCACCGCGTAACCGTTCTGGTCGTTCGTGAACCACAGGTCGCTGATCGTGATGTTGCCTACATCGAGCACCTTCGTCCAACTGGATCCGCCATTGGTACTGCGGTAGATCCCGCCGAAGACCGCGCCACCTGCAACGAAGAGCGTGTTCGCATCCAGGGCCCAGGTGCAACGGATGGCCACGTTGGGTCCACTTCCCGGTGTTCGGGTGAAGAAGCCGTTCGTGGTCTTCGCGAAACCACCACTGCCGCCACCGAGGCAGCCTTGCCCGGCCCCGTTCACGTGCACGCCGAGGCCGCCGGTTCCCGCCTTGGTCCAGTGCCGACCGCCATCGGTGGTGCGGAGCAGTCCGCTCTCGAAGCCGCCGGTGGTCTGATAGCCTACGGCCACGCCGGTGTCCGCATCCATGAAGCTCACCTTGTTCAGCCGCGTGTGCCAGACGCCTTCGTGGCGCATCACCCAGCTCTGGCCCATGTCGTGCGAACCCATGATGCGTCCGTCCGTGCCCATCACCCCTTCGCCGGAAGGAAGCAGGGACAGGCTGCGGTGTTCGGTATTGCCGATCTGGATCTCCGTCCAGCTCAGACCCGCGTCCGTGCTTCGGATGGTGCGGCCCCACGCTCCGCAGGCCACGAGCACATCACCCGTTGCGGCCAGGTCGTTCATCGTGTAGGTGGTGGCGATGGGAATGCTGTCCCATGTGGCACCTCCGTCGATGGATCGCGCGATGCGGCCCGCACTTCCCACGCACACACCGATGAGGTCATCATACCAATGCATGCCGCGGAAGCTTGCCAGCATCATAGGGCTGACATCCGTCCATGTGAGTCCACCGTCCGTGCTCTTGATCACGCGGCTGCTGCCGCTGCAGCTCGCATAGCCCACCTGCTCATTGATGAACTGGATCCGCAGGACGAGCGTGCTGGTGCTCAGGCCGCTCTGCATCAGTGTCCAGCTGGCGCCAGCATCGATGCTGCGGTAGATGCGACCGGCCTGCGTGCCCGCCCAGCCGAGCGTATCATTCACGAAGTGCACGCACTGGAAGGTCCCATATCCCGGGTTGTTGGAACCGACGGTCGTGGTAAAGGCATCGCTCGTTCGGTAAACACTGCCGCTCTCGCCGACCACGATCGCACGCTGATCATCCCACACATGCATGCCGATGGGGTTGTTCGAGAGGTTGTTCACCATGCGCTCCCAGTGGAAGCCACCGTCATGGGTGCGCAGGATGGCGCCCATCGGGTTGTCCACCGCGAATCCAGAAGCATCGTTCACCATAAGGAGGGCGGTGAATTCGCTGCGGGTCTTGATCGGTGTGACGAGCTCCCATTGAGCGGAGGTCAGCAATGCATGCAAGGTGAGGACGAGGAGGAGCGACCGTTTCATCGGAACAATATTACCGCACCTGTACACGGTGGAGCGGTCAGGGTTCACGGTACCTTCGCGCCATGCGTGGCCTGCTGATCCTCGCGGTGCTGCTTGTCGGAAGTGCCCGTGCGCAACCGATCGACAGCATCCATGTGTTCGCCCGCCTGCCGGCAGGAGCATGGACCTCCGCTTCGGCCAACGCGCACGCCTGGAAATTGCATCGCGATCACGCCCCACACCGGACGGTGAAGGGCCAGGATATCGCGATCGTCCGCGAGGCCATGCAACTGTACCGCCCGGACCGCCACACCTTCGGCCGGCTTCCAGACCTTTCCCATGTGGCCATGTTGTACAGCGGTGGCCGTCCGGTGGTGCTCGGCGTGGACGATGATCTGGGCCGCGTGATCGACCTCACCTCGCGCAAGGAGTACCGTATCAGCACGGTCTCGGAACACCTGCAGGTCCGTGCGTTGCTCGCCCGCCTCATGGTGGAATAGATGCAGAGTCTCCCCTTGCCTACCTCTCCCGCCTCGCTAACCTCTCTCCATCACCGACCAACCGCTGCATCCACCATGTTCCCGCTGCCGATGAAGAGCGGACAGCGCTGGTGCAGCTCCGTCGGTGTGATGTCCAGGATGCGCGTCGTGCCATCGGTGGCCTTGCCGCCCGCCTGTTCCACGATCATGGCCAGCGGATTCGCTTCGTATAGCAGGCGCAATTTGCCTTTCGGGGCCTTGGTCGTACCGGGGTACATGTAGATGCCGCCCTTCATCAGGTTCCGGTGGAAGTCGGCGACGAGGCTGCCGATGTAGCGCGCGCTCATCTTCTGCTTCTTGCAGTTGTCGATGTAGCCACGTACGCCCTCGCTGAACTCATAGTAGTTACCCTCGTTCACCGAATAGATCCTCCCGTCGGCCGGTGTTGTCATGTTCGGGTGGCTCAGACAGAAGGTGCCGATGCTCGGGTCGAGGGTGAATCCGTTCACGCCGTGCCCCGTGGTATAGACAAGCATGGTACTGCTGCCGTAGATGATGTAGCCCGCGGCCACCTGCGCGGTTCCGGGTTGCATGAAGTCGGCCATCGTGGCCTTGTCTCCCGCGCTCACACGGCGATAGATGCTGAAGATGGTACCGATGCTCACGTTCACATCGATGTTGCTGCTGCCATCGAGCGGATCCATCGTCACCACGTACTTCCCGCCGTTGTCGAAGTGCACGATGTCATCGTTCTCCTCGCTGGCCACGGCGCACACCATGCCCTGGCTGCGCAGGAGCCGTATGAAGAGGTCGTTGGCGTAAACGTCCAGCTTCTGCTGCTGTTCGCCCTGCACGTTCTCCTGCCCGGCGGCCCCGATGATGTCCTCGGCCAGGCCGGCCTTGTTCACCTCGCGGTTCACCATCTTACCCGCCAGGCGGAAGCTCGTGAGCAACTGGCTCAGTTCGCCCGTGGCATAGGTGAACTCGTGCTGGCGTTCGGCGATGAATTCGGCAAGGGTCTTGATCGTGGCCATGGTGCAAAGATGCGGCAGCCGTTCCTTTGCGTCCATGAAGCCGATCATCCGCCGTGCGGAGTCCCGGGACGTACCCCGGATGTTGGAGCTGGTGAACGAGCTCGCCGTGTTCGAGAAGGCCCCCGAAGAGGTGACGGTCACCCTGGAGCATATGCGTGAAGCGGGCTTTGGCCCGGCTCCGGTCTGGGTGGGCTGGGTGGCGGAGGTGGATGGTCTGATCGTGGGCATGGCCATCTGTTACGTGCGCTACTCCACCTGGAAGGGTCGCCGGCTCTACCTCGAGGACATCGTCGTGACGGAAGTCGCCCGCGGGAAGCGGATCGGGGAAGCGCTTTTCCGTGCCTGTGCGGCACACGCCGTGGCAAGGGGCTATGATGGCATGACCTGGCAGGTGCTCGATTGGAACAAGGACGCCGTGCGTTTCTACGAGCGGCTGGGTGCCACCATCTCCAAGGCCTGGTGGAACGGCTCCCTGGAACGGGAACGATTAATGGAACTGGGCAAGCGATGAAGGTGTTCAAGTTCGGTGGTGCGAGTGTGAAGGATGCCGGGGGTGTGCGCAACGTGGCGGAGGTGCTGAAGCACTACGCGCTCGATGATCTGGTGGTCGTGGTGAGCGCCATGGGCAAGACCACCAATGCGTTGGAGGAGGTCGTCTGGGCGTACATGGATGGTCGCGACACCTCGGTGATGGTGACGGACCTGGAACAGCGCCACACCGAGATCCTTGCGGAGGTGGCACCCGGCGATGGGGTGGCCCGCACGGCCTTGGTGGACCGGTTCCACACGCTACGCAACGCCTTGGCATCTCCCGTCGGGCGGGATGTGGACCACTACTACGACCATATCGTGGCCTACGGTGAGATATGGAGCACGGTCATCGTCAGCGCCCACCTGAACAACGTGGGCATCACGAACACATGGCTTGATGCGCGTACGATCATCACCACGGACGACAGGCACCGGTCCGCCAATGTGAAGTGGGAGATGCTCGCGCACAACTGTTCGGAGCACCTGCCCGCCTTCGAGCAGGGTCCCGTTCGGATCGTCACCCAAGGCTTCATCGGATGCACGGAGGATGGCGACACCACCACGCTCGGAAGGGAAGGGTCGGACTTCAGCGCGGCCATCTTCGCGTATGCACTGGACGCGGAGAGCGTGACCATCTGGAAGGATGTGCCGGGTATGTTCAACGCGGATCCCCACCGCTTCCCGGACACGCGGCTGCTGGAGCACCTCAGCTACAAGGAGGCCATTGAACTGAGCTACTTCGGGGCGAGTGTGATCCATCCACGGACCCTTCAACCATTGCAGCGCAAGGGCATCCCGCTCTACGTCCGTTCCTTTCTTGATCTCGATGCCCCTGGCAGCACGATCAGCGAGGCCACGGACCACGACACGCTCATCCCGTCCTACATCGTGAAGCCTGACCAGCTGCTCGTGAGCATCACGCCCCGTGACCTCAGCTTCATCGTGGAGGAGAACCTGGGCGATATCTTCAAGCGTTTCGCCAGGCGCAACGTCCGGATCGACCTGATGCAGAACAGCGCGGTGGCCTTCACCGTGGCCATCGACGACACCCCCCGTGCCCGGCAACTGATCGAAGAATTGCGAGAGGAGTATGAGGTCCTTTACAACGAAGGGTGCGAGTTGCTCACCGTCCGCCACTTCGACGAGCCCACCCTGGGTGTGCTCACGGCGGGCAAGCAGGTGTTGGTGGAACAGCGGAGCCGGGTCACCGCACGTTACGTGCTCAAGGCGATGTGAAGGACCAGTAGCTTCGCGACATGCTGCGCACCGCGCTCCTTCTGATCCTCCTGCATGCGTCCACCGTGGCCATGTGCGTCAACCATGCGGCGCAGCGCGATAGCCTGCGCCTTCGCGTGGTCGCCTTGAAAGCGGAGCTCCTGGCCCAGGACTCGGCGGGCCGGCTGGCTGAGGCGATCAGCACCCGGTTGGCGCTCGCCGACCTCGTACCGCGCAAGGAGGCGATCCAATACCTGTCCGTTGCTGCCGCCCTTGCCGATTCGATCGGTGATCCGGAATTGGGGATCGAGGTGCGGAGCAGGACGCTTCAACGGCTTCGGGAGGCTGGTGACGCGAAGCGGGCCTTGGAGGAGGCGATGCACATCATCGATCTGGAACGGAGAGTTGCCACTGAGGCAGGTGAGCATCAACTACGTGCGCTGGATGATCTCGTGCGGGTCGGCCGGCAGGAAAGGGACAGTCTGTCCGCCGCTTCTGATGCTGCGCTCCGCGATGCCGAGGGTCGGGTGAACGACGCCCGCGAGCATGCGGAGTTCTGGATGTATCTCGCCCTGGGCACCTTCGCCATCGCCCTGATCGCCGTACTGCTCATCGTGCTGATGAACGGAAGAGCACTTCGTCGGCAGCGCGCGGAGATCGCCGGTCTGCGTGCGGACCTGAATGCCTGGGTCGAGCGATCGCAGAACAAGGTGAGGGAACGGATCGCCCCGGTGCCGCCGGTGGGACCGATAGCACCCGTCCCACCGCCATCACCTACCTCCTCTGAAGCCCCTGCGGAGGTCCAGGCGGAGGATCCGATGGTGCTGGCCTTCTTCCGCAAACAGGCACCGGAGCGGCTCGCCACCCTGCGTGATGCCCGCGCGCGTGGTGATCATGAGAAGGTCCGGCGGGTGGTGCACAGCCTGAAGCCGCAGCTGGCCAGCCTGGAACCTGGACTGGTCGAGCTGTGTTCCCGGATCATCAGTGCGGAAGCGCAGGCCCATACCGAACGTTGGAACAAGGACCTCGATGCGCTGACGTCCGCGGTGGAACGCCTGCTCGCTCAGGGTTAATCCCGTCTCTCCACGATGGCGATCGCCTTTTGCGGGTAGTCGGTGATGATGCCGTCCACGCCGAGGTCCAGCATCCGGCGAATGTCCCCCGGCTCATTGACCGTCCACACCACCAGTTCCATGTTCCTTTCGCGCACCGCATGGAGCAGGGCTTCATCGGCCATGCTGAAGTGCGGACTGTAGACCGCCGGCACGAAGGTGAGGCGCGCGAGCTGCTCCGCCAGATCGGGCCCGTCCTCCACCAGATAGGCGAGTGGGATGTCATCGCGTTCGGAATGGAACACCTCGAGGATCGCCGGGTCGAAGGATTGGATCAGGCAGCGGTCCGTGATGCCCAGGTCGTCGAGTTCGGCGATCACTGCAAGGGCGAAGGTGCGGGGTTCCGGTTGGAAGGTGCCGTACAACGCCGGATCGCTCTTCACCTCGATGTTAAAGGAAGGCGGTGCCACTCCGCTCAGCAAGGCGTGGTCATCCACCACGGACACGACCTGTCTCAAGGTGGGCTTGTAGATCGGACGCGTATCCCGTTCCGGATGTTCCGGATCCTCCAGCGAGCCGCAGTCGAACCGCCGGATCTCCGCAGCGGTCATTTCGTACAGGTTGAAGGTGCGTTCAATCTCGACCGGGATCCCGGATCCCTCTGGTGTCTGGCACAGGTCGTGTCGCATCCACGGTTCGTGGGAGACGATCAACTCGCCGTCCTTGCTCATCACCACGTCCATCTCGAGGAAGTCACAACCCAGCTCCGTCGCCTTGAGGAAGGCCGGGATACTGTTCTCGGGAAGCACGCCACGACAACCCCGGTGGCCGTGGATGTCCGGATGAAGGTTCTTCTGGGGCATGCAGGCGGAGAGTAGCAGGGTGAGGAGGAGCAGGACGGGATCAGGACGTGGCATGCGGAAAGTGATGAAGGATCTTGTTGGCAAGTACCTCGGCCATCCGCAACTTGCCCTCATGGGTCACGCCGGCGATGTGCGGGGTGAGGATCACGCGTTCGTGTGCCAGCAGTCGTGCCTGGGTGTCGGGTTCAATGGAAGGGTCGAGTCCCTCGAGCGTTGGCCGTTCGAATTCCAATACATCGAGACCGGCGGCGATCACACGCCCGTCGTCCAGCGCATCGAGCAGGGCCCGTGTGTGCACCACGCCGCCGCGCGCGGTGTTGATGAACCATATCGGTCTCTTCATGCCGTGGAGGAAGGCATCGTCCACATAATGGGCCGTCTCCGCGTTCAACGGCAGATGGAGGCTGATCACATCGCTCTCCCGCATCACCTGTTCCAGGCCGCATTCTTCGATCCCCGCACGGCTGAAGCCATGGCGGTACTTGTCGTGCCCGAGCACGCGCACACCGAAGCCCCGCAACTTCTCAGCGAAGGCGCTGCCCATCTGTCCGAAGCCGATGATGCCGACGGTCTTCCCGCGCAGGTCCGTTCCACGCAATGCTTCGCGGGGCCAAAGGCCCGCCCGCACCGAGGCATTCGCGGGGATCAACAGTTTCATCAACGCCAACAGCAGGAGCACGCAAGTCTCACCCACACCATCGCGGTTCCCTTCCGGGGAGTTCAGCACGCGGATGCCCTTGCGATGGCAGTGGACCACATCGATGTTCTCGAGTCCTGCTCCTACGCGTCCGATGAAACGCAGGCCGGGTGAACGGTCGATCCGTTCAGCGTCGACCACCGAACTGCGCACGACGAGACCTTGGCATTGGTCCATTTCGACGGCGCGCTCCCCGGCGGAGAGGCTGTGCAACGCCACCACCTCATGCCCGGCGCCACGCAGACGAGCGGAGACGATGGCATGCACAGGGTCTACGATGCCGATGCGCATGGTCAGGTGAGGATACCGTACATCAGGTGTCCCACCGTGAAATAGGTGAGCAGCCCGAAGATGTCGTTGAGCGTGGTGACGAAGGGTCCGGTGGCCAATGCGGGGTCGATCTTCAAGCGGTCAAGCAGCAGGGGTATCACGGTCCCGAACATCGCAGCGGTCAGGATCACCGTGAACAGCGCGATGCTGACAGTGTAGGTCAGGGCCTGTGTCTGCTCCAGCGCGAAGTTGATTGCGAAGATGGCCAGACCACAGACAAGTGCGGTCAACAGGGCCACGCGCAATTCCTTCCACATGCGCGGTGCGAGCTTCACGTTGCCCATATTGCCTGCCGCGAGGCCCTGTACCACGATCGCGGAGGATTGCACCCCCACGTTCCCGGCGGTCGCCGCGATCAGGGGCATGAAGAAGGCCATCGTGGGATCGATGCGCAACTGACCCTCATATTGGGCGATGATCCGGGAGGTGATGATGCCTCCGGCGAGACCGATGAGCAGCCAGGGAAGCCGGGCACGCACCTGTACGATGGGGCTGTCCGTGGCGTCCACGTCCTCACTGATACCGCTGGCGAGCTGGTAGTCCTCCGTGGCCTCATCGCTCATCACGTCCATCACGTCATCGAAGGTGATGCGCCCCATGAGGATGCCGTTCTTGTCCACCACGGGAAGCACCACCACATCATACTTCTTCATCCGGTTCACCACCTCCTCCACGTCGGTGTCGGTGGTCACGGAGAAGACCTCCTCCTCGGCGATGTGCTTGATCAGCGTGCGTGTGCTTTCAGCGCTGAACAACAGTTCCTTCAATGGAAGGATCCCGCACAGCCGCTCATCCTTGTCCACCACGTAGATGGTGTACACATGGTCGACTTCCTGTGCCTGACGGCGCATCTCCACGATGGCGCGGGCCACGGTCCAATCGGTGCGCACGCTCACCAGTTCCTTCGCCATCAGCGCACCGGCCGTGCCTTCGGCGTAGGTCAACAGTTCCTCGATGTCCTCCCGGTGCTCCGGGTCGTCGAGCAGGGCGATGACCTCGCGCTTCTTGTCCTCGCTCAGATCCGCGATCACGTCCGCCGCGTCGTCCGTGTCGATGTGTTCGAGGACGTCCTCCGCGATCTCGCGGCTGGTCAGCGAGTTCAACAGGTCCTCCCGAAGGTCCTCATGGAGTTCCAGCAGCACCTCGGCGGCCAGCTCGCTGTCCAGCAGCCGGTACACGTACACGGCCTCTTCCAGGTGCAGGTTGTCGATGATCGCCCCGATGTCCGCTGGGTGCAGATCGGCGAGCAGGGCCTGGATGGCGGAATCGCGCCCCTGCGCCACATCGGCGCGGAGAGCGTCCAGCTGGGGGCGGGTGATCTCGACGGACATGGTTCGGACCGGTCCTTTTCGGGGCCGCGCGAAGCTACGAAGACCGTGGAGGGCAGGCTACCCCTCGCTGGCGAGCGTGAGCTGGATGAAGTCCTGCACGGATAATCGTTCCGCACGCTCGCCACCGTATGGTGCGGGAACACCCGCTTCCAGTCCCGGGAAGCCCTTCAAGGCATTGTTCAAGGTCTTCCGTCGCTGGTTGAAGGCGGCCTTCACGAGCCGTGTGAAACGGCCTTCATCGCATGGCATCGCCATGACCGTGTTGCGCTTCATCCGCATCACGGCACTGCGCACCTCGGGCGGGGGGATGAAGGCCTCCCGCTCCACCGTGAACAGCATCTCCATGTCATACCAGACCTGGGCGAGGACGCTGGTGATGCCATAGGTACGGCTGCCCGGGCCGGTACAGATGCGATCGGCCACCTCCTTCTGGAACATCCCGACCATCTCGGGGAAGCGATCGCGGTGCTCGAGGATCTTGAAGACGATCTGCGTGCTGATGTTGTACGGGAAGTTGCCGATCACGGCGATCGGTCCCGTTGTCACCGAGTCGGGGTCCATACGCAGGAAATCGCTTTCGCGGACCTCCAGCTCGGGGAAGTGTGCTTCAAGGAACCGGACCGACTCGGTGTCCACTTCATAACACACGAGCTTGGTATCACGACGATGGACGAGGTGCTTCGTGAGCGCGCCTGTCCCGGGCCCCACTTCGATCACATGATGGTATCCGCCATGGCCGGTCAGGCTTTCCGCGATCCGCTGGGCGATGGCCTCTTCCTTCAGGAAGTGCTGCCCCAGGTGCTTCTTCGCGCGAACGTTCATCAGCTGGTGTGCAGGACCTCCAGCAGGGTCCGGAACGCGGCGAACCGGCCACCGTAATGCTTCTGCGTCTCAGCCTGCAGACGCGGTGCATGCTCCGCCCGGTAGCGCTCGTAAGTGGCCATGTCCGCGCAGGTGTACTGCACCGCAAAGGTGACCCCGCCTTCATCCTCGGCGAGGACCCTGCACAGGCGGCAGTCCAACATCAGACCGGTCGCCATCACATCGGGGATGTGGACCTCCTTCATCCAGGTGAGCCACTCCTGATGTACCTCGGTGTCCACGTTCAGTGTGACGTTGTAGATGATCATGGTTGCGGGTCGGGTGCGGCCGGTTCCGGAGGGCCATCAAGGTCATCACCACGCAAGCGGCGGTATCGTGTACGCGCCTCCGGCACGAAGATGCTTCCGGTCTGCTCGAAGAGCAGGCGCTCGTATGTCTTCTTCGCGTTCTCGGGGTCGTTCAGCCGTTCCTCGTACAGGCGGCCCAGATCGAGCAGTGCGTTGTCCACAAGGATATCGAACGGATACAGTTCGAGCAATTTCATCAGATGCCCGGCGGCCTCATCGTAGCGATGGCGGGCGTAGGCGATGCGGTAGCGTTCGTAGAGGATGTCGTCGCCGAGCGAATGCCCGGGGAAGGCCTCGTTCAGCGAATCCAGCACGGCCAGGGATCCATCGTAGCGGTGCTGGTAGCGCAGGAGCTCGGCGCGTGCGAAGTAGCTCAGCGGAACGCTGTTGCTGTCCAGGCCCAGGTTGTCCGTGATCCGCAGGGAAAGTTCCATCGCATCGTTCGCGATCAGCTTGCTCGTGCTGGACTTGAGCACCTGGAGCTGTGCCTGCGCCCAGAGGAAGTCGCCGGCATAGAAGGAGACCTTGGCATTGCGCAGTCGCGCTTCATGACCGAGCATGTCGTACTTGTAGTCGAGGTCCACCTGTGAGTAGAGCAACGAGGCATCCCACATGTCCCCGGCCAGCAGGTGCACATCGCCCAGGTCGAGCTTCAGCTGCGCCTTGGTCTTGGGGTCTATCGTGGGCAGGGCGATGCCTTCCTCCAACAGGGTCATGGCCGCGGCCGGATCGTTGAGGTAGTACGCCTTCAGGTGAGCGCGGTCGCGCAACAGGTCGATCGTCTGTGCGTTGAGCCCCAGCTCGGTGATGGTACTGGCCGCACGTTGGTCGAGCGCCTCCAGCTCCGCGACCGGTGGCTCGGCCATCTCGGTCAATTGATCGTATCTCGTCCGCACGGCTCCGATGCGGGCAAGGAGGTAGTTGGCATCATTGCGGCCCAGGCTCAGGACATGGTCGTAACACTTGTAGGCGGTCGCATGGTCATTGTTGGCCAGGGCGATCTGGGCGAGGTCCATCAGTCGGGCGCCCCCCTCGTCAAAGCGTTTGTCCAGGGCCTTGCTCTGCACGAAGGCCGCGTTCATGTCCTTCTGCTGGATGTACATCCAGATCAGGAGCTCCGGGTAGATCGTGCGTTGCGGATCGCGCTGGATGCGTCGGAGCAGTTCGGTCCGCAGCACCTCGGAGCGCTCATCGCTCACCTCGAAATCGATGGTGCGGGACAGCGCGTTCTGCACGGCCTGGATGTATCCTTCGTTCAGGGCGAGCAGGTCCATGTACGCGCTCACCATGCGCGGCATGTCGCCCTTCGCGCCGTACAGGCTGGCGATCTCATACGCGAAGGACTGACCTGCGGGCAGTGCGCGGGAACCACGCTCATAGGCTTCCAGGGCACGGTCCAGTTCATTGGCCTGCTGGAAGGCGTTCGCCACGGTGCGCACCATGTTCTGGTCGTTGCCGACCTGCTTGAGGGCCTTGTCGTATTCCTTCTCGGCTTTCTCCGGCTCGCCAGCCGCCTTGTACACGCCGCCCAGGTCGATGAGGTAGCGCGGTTCGCCGTTCGATCGGCGCAGCTGGTCCTTCACCAGTTTCTCCGCCGCTCCCATGTCGCCCAGGCCGCGGTAGCTCTTCAGCAGTTGCTCGTAGTAGTATGTGTTCGGGGTCTTCCGATGCAGCTTCTCGTAGTAGAGGATCGCCTTCGCGAAGTCGCCCTGCTGGAAGTATTGGGCGGCCAGCTGTTCGTCCGTGCCGGGTTGTGCCCTGCCGACCACTGGCGCCATCAGCGTCATCATGAGGACCACTATGGCCGCGGACCATTTCATCGCTTCGAGGGGTCGATCGGGGTGATCGCCAGCAAGCTGTCCACCAACGGCTGGCGGTCCAGGGCGCGCTGATTGGCGCGATGATGTTCGATCACCTGGAGCACGCTGCTCTCGATGCCCCGAGCTGCAGCGCGTTCGTTCAGGAGCGCCTGGTGCGCCTGCTCCACCTTCAGCGCACCGTTCAACAGGTCATCGCGCAGCCGGCTCGACCTGGCGTGCGCATCATCCACGGCCTTGAGGACCTGGGCATGGTCCATGGCTCGTCGATGCGCTTCACGGAGCTGGATGAACTGCTCGCCCAGCACGGTGGCTTCGGCTTTGTTCAGGGTATCCTGGAAGCGTTCGAGGAAGCGTGCGCGGTCCGCGTCAAGGATCGAGTCGGCGGTGGCGTACGACATGGTGTCGAATTCGTTCAAGGTGAGCCGGGCGGCATGCATGGCGGTGATCAAACTGTCCACAGTGGCGATCTCCTTCGGATCGGGTGCACGACGGCAGGAGACCGTGGCGCTTCCGAGCAACGCGAGGAGGGCTGCGAACAGTATGCCACGCTTCATCTCGTGATCATGGCGAAGCCGGTGTAGGGCTGCAGGGCCTTCGGGATCCGGATGCCTTCGGGCGTTTGATTGTTCTCCAGCAACGCCGCCACGATCCGGGCGAGGGCGAGGGCGCTCCCGTTCAAGGTGTGCGCGAGCGTCGGCTTCTTGTCCTCTCCGCGGTAACGGAGCTTCAAACGGTTGCTTTGAAAGGTCTCGAAGTTGCTGATGCTGCTCACCTCCAGCCAGCGTTGTTGCGCCGCGCTATACACCTCCATGTCGTAGGTCATGGCACTGGCGAAGCCCATGTCGCCGCCGCAGAGCAGCAACTGGCGGAAGGGGAGTTCGAGTGCACGCAACAGGTCTTTCACGTGCTCCACCATCTCCTCAAGCACGGCATAGCTGTTCTCGGGCTTCTCGATGCGCACGATCTCCACCTTGTCGAACTGGTGCACGCGGTTCAGTCCCCGCACGTGGGCACCATAGCTGCCGGCCTCGCGGCGGAAGCAGGGTGTGTAGCCCACCAGTTTGATGGGTAGTCGTGCTGCGTCCACGATATCGTCGCGGTACAGGTTGGTGATGGGGACCTCCGCCGTGGGGATCAGGTAGAGCCCATCCGCCGTGGCATGGTACATCTGGCCTTCCTTATCCGGGAGCTGGCCGGTGGCGAAGGCGCTATCGGCGTTCACCATGTGCGGCGGGATGATCTCGCGGTAGCCGGCCTCGGTCGCCTTGTCCAGGAAGAAGGCGATGAGCGCGCGTTGAAGCTTGGCACCCTGGCCGCTGTACACGGGGAAGCCCGCCCCGGTGAGCTTCACACCGAGGTCCATATGCAGCAGGTCATACTCCTCGCCAAGTTCCCAGTGCGGTTTGGCGTGCGGTCCCAGTTCGGGGATCGCGCCTTCCTGCATCACCACGGTGTTCTCCTCGGGCGTGCGCCCGGGCGGCACCTTGGCACTGGGTGCGTTCGGGATGGTGCAGAGGTGGTCGCGCAGGGCCTGTTCGGCAGCGTCGAGCTTGTCCTTCAAGGCAGCGGTGGTCGCCTTCAGCTCGGTCGTGCGGGCGCGCGCGGCTTCAGCCTCCTCCTTCCGGCCGCTCTTCATCAGCTCTCCGATCGTGCGGCTCAAGCCGTTCATCTCGGCAAGCAGGCCATCGAGCTCGGTCTGGGTCCGGCGGCGATCATCATCCAACGAACGGGCGGTGTCCAGCAACGCAGCGGCGTCGAGGTTGCGTTTGCTCAGGCGTTGTTGGGCTTCTTCGCGGTGTTCGCGCAGGAAATTCAGTTCCAGCATGGAGGTTCGATCGTGCTTCGGTAGGTAAAGGTAGCGGCAAGGGCGATGGCTGCCGGGCCATGCCTCCAACGAAAAAGCCTCCCCGACAGGTCGAGGAGGCTTCGTACTTGTCGTTCGAAGATCAGTTCTTGGACTCAGCGGGGAGCACGCTCACCACACTGCGGTCGCCACGCTTCTTCTGGAAGGTCACGATCCCGTCGGCGGTGGCATACAGGGTGTGGTCCACACCGATGCCCACGTTCCGGCCCGGATGGTGCTTGGTACCGCGCTGGCGAACGATGATGTTGCCGGCTACCGCGGTCTGGCCACCGAACAATTTGATTCCGAGCCGCTTCGAGTGCGATTCGCGACCGTTCTGGGTACTGCCTTCACCTTTCTTGTGTGCCATGGCTTCTGGGGGTCTTTGGGGTGCCCGGAATGGTCACTCCGGGCGGAGCCGAGGAATTACTTCTTGTCGTCTTTTTTCGGAGCGGCCTTCTTCGCGGCGGCCTTCTTGGGAGCGGCTTTCTTCGCGGGAGCGGCCTTCTTGGCGGCTTTGGCGGGAGCGGCCTCCTTCTTGGCAGCGGTCTTCTTCGCCTTGGGCTCGGCGGCCTTCACGGCCTTCGGTGCGGGGGCGGTGCTCTTGCTGGCGTCGAACTTCTCGCCTTTGCCCAGGATCGCCTCGATCCACAGCTCGGTGAGGTACTGGCGGTGGCCGTTCATCTTCTGGTAGCCCTTGCGGCGCTTCTTCTTGAAGACGAGCTCCTTGTCGCCCTTGCCGTGGCTCAGCACCTTGGCGCTGATACGGAAGCCGTCCACTTTCGGGGTACCCACGTTCACCGTCTTGCCATCGCTCACGAGCAGGACGTTGTCCAATTCAACGTGCTTGCCCTCCTCAGCTTCGAGGCGGTGCACTTTCAGCTTCTGGCCCTTGCTCACTTTGAACTGCTGGCCGGCGATATCGACGATGGCGTACATGGTCTTCCTCGGAAAATGGGCTGCAAATGTAGTGGATCGTACGGAACTGACAAACCCCGGTGGAAAAGGCGCAACCGCCTCTGCCACCGGGGTTTGGGTCTGAAGAGCCTTAAAGCTTGAACGCCTTCTTCACCACATCAACCGCGTTCAGCTCCTCCCAGGGGAAGAGTTTCACCTTCACCGAGGCCTTCTGACCGGCGTTCTCGAACTTCTTGGTGACCACCACGCTCTTGCGGCCCATGTGCCCGTAACTGGCGGTCTCGCTATAGATCGGGGTCCGCAGGGCGAAGCGCTTCTCGATGAAGTAGGGGCGCATGTCGAACTCGGGCAGAGCGCCGATGGTACGCGCGATCTGACCATCGTTCATCTTCACCTTGGCGGTGCCGTAGGTGTTCACGTAGAAGCCCACGGGCTCGGCCACACCGATGGCATAAGCCACCTGTACGAGCACCTCGTCGCACACCCCGGCGGCCACCAGGTGCTTGGCCACGTGACGCGCCGCGTAGGCCGCGCTCCGGTCCACTTTGCTGGGGTCCTTGCCGCTGAAGGCACCGCCACCGTGCGCGCCCTTGCCACCGTAGGTGTCCACGATGATCTTGCGGCCGGTGAGGCCGGTGTCGCCGTGCGGGCCGCCGATCACGAAGGTGCCGGTGGGGTTGATGTGGTACTTGATGCCCTTGCCGAAAAGGCCCTGCAGGCGCTTGGGCAATTTGGCCACCACACGCGGGATGAGGATGCCGATCACGTCCTTCTTGATCCGTGCGAGCATCACATCATCCGCGGTCTGCTTGGAGGCCTTGCTGGCGTCCTTGGGCTTCACGAAGTCGTCGTGCTGGGTGCTCACCACGATGGCATCGATCCGCTTGGGCGTGTTGTCGTCATTGTACTCGATGGTCACCTGGCTCTTGGCGTCGGGGCGGAGGTAGGTCATCACCTTGCCTTCACGGCGGATCGCCGCGAGCTCGCGCAGGAGCATGTGGCTCAGGTCGAGGGCCAGCGGCATGTAGTTGTCCGTCTCACGCGTGGCGTAGCCGAACATCATGCCCTGGTCGCCGGCGCCCTGCTCCTCGGGCTTCTTGCGCTCCACGCCCTGGTTGATGTCCGGGCTCTGCTCATGGATCGCACTGAGCACGCCGCAGCTGTGCGCCTCGAACATGTACTCGCTCTTGGTGTAACCGATCCGCTCGATCACCTCCCGTGCGATCTGTTGCACATCGAGGTAGGCCTTGCTCTTAACCTCCCCCGCGAGCACCACCTGGCCGGTGGTCACCAGCGTTTCACAAGCCACCTTGCTGCTCGGGTCGAAGGCGAGGAAGTGGTCGATGAGGGCATCGCTGATCTGGTCGGCGACCTTGTCCGGGTGGCCTTCGCTAACGGACTCTGAGGTGAAGAGGTACGGCATGTTGTGGAATTCGAGGCTGCAAAGGAAGCAGTTCCGGGTGTTCCGGCAAGATCACGCTTCATCGGGTTATCAACCTCAGTGGACGAGGTCGTACACCGTGGCGTAGCGGTTGGAGCTGGACTTGCGGTAATGGCGATCCAGGACCTCGTGCAGGATCGCCCATCGGCAATGGTCCACCTGCTCTTGGTAACCCATCAGAACGATGTGGTCGATCCGCGGAGACCGTTCGCCCTCGACATGGCCGGGCAGCCAATCCATGCAGTTCGTCTTGCCACCCAGATGGGCCACCAGCTCCGCCGGCAGCTCGGGACACCAGATGTAGGGGAAGTAGCCCGTGGCGCACTCGTAGTTGTCCAACAATACGATGTCCCGCTCGGCCGCGAGCAGGGAGGAGATATGGGTCAACAACCAGTTGTCGTCCGAGTTGACCGGCAGGACCACGCTACCCTCATCCAGCGTTCGGCCGACCTCCAGCATCATGTCGCATCGTTCCGCGATCGGCTCCATCTGGGTGCTGTAGTGTCCGTTCCGCGCTTGATGGGCGAGCATGACCATCACCACCACGGGGGTCGAAGCGATCACCGGCACAGGTTGAAGGGAGACCCAGACAGCGAATAGCAACAGCGCGATCCACTGCGACCGGACGCTCACGTAGCTGGCATATCCGACCGAATCCGGGATGAAGAAATAGATGGCGACCAGGACCAACGCAACGACCAGCGGGATGTCCGTGATCACGAGGCGCAAACCGTGTTGACGCCAATGGCCATATGCCCCGAGCACCCCGCAGGCCACGATGAGCAGCTTCAGGCTGTAGGTGAACTTCTCCTCGGCCATTTCATGGTAGAGCACCAGGCTGCGCAGTTCGATCAGGTCGCGTAGGTTCTTCCAGTGGTCAACCCCGCTCCAGACGGTCTCCTGGGCCAGGGTGAAGCGGAGGGTCAACGCGACCGCCGGGAGACAAGCCAGCAGGATGACCCCCGGCGCCCACCACTTGGAAGGCCCAAGCGGTCCTGGCCTTTCCTTCCACCCGATGAGGACGGCAGTTTCATGGGCCGCGAGCAGCGCCAGGAACATGGCCAGCGCCATGGTATGGGTGGCGTAGAGGAGTAGCGTGCCCACGACCAGCGCTCCTAGGGCGGGCCAGGTCAGCCGTCCGAGGCGGAACCAGGCGGCTGCGCCAAGACAGGCCATACCCACGCCGAGCAGGAAGTTGTGAAAGCCGAGCGCCAGCATGAGGTTCACGGTGACCGGCAGGGCCAGCAGGATGAGCGGCGATACCTTGCCCAAGCTCCGGGCAAGTGCCCATGCACCGAGACCGACGGTGAGGAGAATGATGGCCAGCAGGACGCGCTCCGCGACCAGGGCCGGGAACATCAGGTGGGATATGCCGATGATGTAATGTCCAAGGATGTTCGGCACGGGAGCGGGGTTCACACAATACACGCCCGCAGGAGCACCCTCGAAGAGCATATGCGCCGTCTGGAGGTGCATCATGCCGTCCATGGTCGGGAAACACGGGATCCACAGGATCCACACGGCGTTCACGATGAATAGTGCTGCAATGAGCAGCGACGGACCCCGTTCCGCAAGCGCCTGTCGCATCCTCACTTGCCCGGTCGGGTCAGCTCCTTGAAGATGTCCTCCATCGCGCGTTCGCTCCGGTGCATGCCCAGTACCTGCAGGTCATTGTCCACCGCGAACCGGAACACCGCGGGGCGGATGTCACTGGCCATGTCGTGCTCCAACAGCCAGAGGCGGTCCTCCTTGCGGTGCACGTTGAGCACACCACCGATGTTCTTCAGCACATTCGCCGCCACGGCCTTGTCGAATTCCACCTCCAGCAGCACGCGTTGCTGTGGGCCGCTGCGCAACGAACTGGCCTTGTCGTCCGCCACCAATTTCCCACGATCGATGATGATCACACGGTCGCAGATGGCCTCCACCTCCTGCATGATGTGGGTGCTCAGCATCACGGTCTTCTTCTCGCCCATGCGCTTGATCAGCGCGCGCACCTCCACCAATTGATTGGGGTCGAGGCCACTGGTCGGTTCGTCCAGGATGAGCACCTCCGGGTCATGGATCATGGCCTGCGCCAGCCCGACACGTTGGCGATACCCTTTGCTCAACGCGCCGATCCGCTTATGCCGCTCGGGACCGAGGCCCACCAGCTCGATCATCTCCCTCACCCGCGGACCGCGATGGCGAAGGCCATGCATGCCGGCCACGAGGTCCAGGTATTCGGGCACGTACAGATCGAGGTAGAGCGGGTTGTGCTCCGGGAGGTAGCCCACATGGCGCCGTACGCTAAGGCTGTCCTTGCCCGTGTCGAAGCCACACACGCTGGCCGAGCCGTCCGAAGGGGGCAGGTAACAGGTGAGGATCCGCATCATCGTGCTCTTCCCTGCACCGTTGGGGCCTAGGAAGCCCACCACCTCGCCACTTCCCACGGAGAAGGACACGTTATCCAGTGCTCTCTGAGGTCCGTAGAGCTTGGTGATGCCGGAGACGGAGATGGACATGCTGCGCGAAAGTAGCGCGCGCGTAGCGTGACGCACCCATCTTTGCGGTATGCCCACCGGACTCGTCATGCGATCCACCGGCAGCCGTTACCTCGTGCGCGGGGAGGATGGCTCGCTGCATGAGTGCATTGCGCGCGGAAACCTGCGCATCAAGGGCTGGAAGAGCACCAACCCCGTGTCCGTGGGCGATCGCGTGGACTACCTGCCTCAGGAGGATGAGGAGGCGGTGGGTACCATCGTGGAGCTGCACGACCGCACCAACTACCTCGTGCGCAAGAGCGTGAACCTGTCACACCATAAGCACGTGATCGCGGCCAACCTTGATCAGGCCTTGTTATTGGTCACCGTGGCAAGGCCACGCACGTCCTATGGCTTCATCGACCGGGTGTTGGTGACCGCCGAGACCTATCAGGTGCCGGTGGTCCTGGTCGTGAACAAGGTGGACGACCTGGACGAGGACGAGCAGGAGCGGTTGTTCGAGCTCGTGGACATCTACCAGCAGGCCGGTTACCAGGTGCTCATGACCGCGGCCCTGCTGGGGAAAGGGGTCGCCGAGGTCAAGCGGGTGATCGCCGGAAAGGTGAGCCTGGTGGTGGGTCACAGCGGGGTGGGGAAAAGCACGCTCATCAATGCGATCGAACCAGACCTCGACCTGCACACCTTGGAGATCAGCGAGGCCAGCGGCAAGGGCCAGCACACCACCACCAACGCCGAGATGTACGAGTTGAAGCAGGTGGACGGTGACCGGCCGACCTTCCTGATCGACACCCCCGGGATCAAGGGCTTCGGCCTGGTGGACATCGATGCCCATCACATCGGTGACCAGTTCCCGGAGATGTTCCGGCTGAAGGGCGATTGCCGTTTCAACGACTGCCTGCACAAGGATGAACCCGGGTGCGCCGTGCGTGCGGCCGTGGAGAGCGGCGAGGTGGCCGAAAGCCGATACCGCAGTTACATCGATATGTTGAACGGGGTGGAGGAGGACAGCCCCTACCGCACTGAATGAACACCGCCATGCACAGGATCCTGCTCATCATTCCAGTGACCGCACTGCTCGCTTGTGGAAGTCCGAAGGCGGTGGTGCGGACATCCCTACCGGACGAGCCGGCGCGGCAGCTCGCGCACCGCGGCAGTGATGCCGTGCTCTGGCAGAACAGCAGCGCGGAGGCCTATTGGATCTACCGTCAGGCATACGAAGCGGCGACCACCCGGTTGATGTGGAACATCGTTGAGCTTGGGAAGGAGCAGCCCGCCGGCAGCCCGCGTCGTCCGATGGCCGTGATCGTGGACATCGACGAGACGGTGCTGGACAACAGTCCGTACCAGCTTCACCTCGTTCGGTCCGGGCAGGTGTATGAGCAGGCCACATGGAAGGCGTGGACGGACAGCGCCGTCGCGAGACCTTGTCCGGGTGCCTTGGAATTCCTTCGCTCCGCCCGCAAGGCAGGGTGTGAGGTGTTCTATGTCACCAATCGGGATGTGCGCGAAAGGGCCAGCACGCTCAAGAACCTGAACGATCACGGATTTCCTGATGCGGACGAGGCGCACCTGTTGTTGATGGAGGGGAGCAGCGACAAGACGGAACGCCGCGCACGCGTTCGATCCACCCACGATGTGGTCCTGCTCGTTGGCGATCAGCTTCGCGACTTCGACGAACGGTTCAAGGACCGGTCCGTGAACGATGGTCGCAATACGGTGGACGTCATGGCCGACAGCTTGTCCCGGTACTTCATCCTGCTTCCGAACCCGATGTACGGCACCTACCGTGACGCCATCCAGGGCAAGGGTACCGAAGTCGAAAAGCTTCAACGCACGGAGGAATGGTTCCAACGCAACGGTTATTGAGATGCGAGCGGTGATCCAACGGGTGAGCAAGGCGGAGGTGGACATCGATGGTGTCCAGCGGTCCCATATCAACAGGGGTCTGCTCGTCCTCCTTGGCATCACCGTTGGCGACACCGAAGAGGACCTGGAGTGGCTCTGTGGGAAGATCGTCAGGCTCCGCATATTCCCTGATCCCGAAGGGCAGATGAACCTGGACCTGCAACAGGTGCATGGCGACATTCTGCTCGTCAGCCAGTTCACGCTCCACGCGAGCACGGTGAAGGGCAACCGACCGAGCTACATCCGGGCGGCACGGCCGGAGGAGGCCACACCGCTCTATCTACGCGCCAAGCAGCGGCTCGGTGAACTGCTCGGCAGGCCCGTGCGCAGTGGCGAATTCGGCGCGAACATGCAGGTGTCCCTGGTCAACGACGGGCCGGTCACCATCATCATCGACAGTCAACTCCGCGAATGATGGACACGAATGAACCGTTGGGCAGCTTGCAGGCCGAGGTGGACGAATGGATCAAGACCACCGGGGTGCGCTACTTCGATCCGCTGACCAACATGGCCATGCTCAGTGAGGAGGTCGGGGAGGTGGCCCGGATCATGGCCCGGCGCTACGGGGAGCAAAGCGAGAAGGAGAACGACCGCACAAAGGACTTGGGGGAGGAGCTGGCCGATGTGCTGTTCGTGGTCCTCTGCCTGGCCAACCAGACCGGTACCGACCTCCATGCGGCCTGGGAGAAGGCCATGGCCAAACGCACGCAGCGGGATGCGCGACGGCATCGGGACAACCCGAAGCTTGGCTGATCCGCTTGGTACGGCCTTTGCCGGCAAGGTCCCGCCCGAACATGGGCCGACGATTACCTTGCGAGCCGACCCCATCGACCCATGATGCACCACCGCACCACCGCCATCCTGCTCTCCCTGTTCATGATGACCGCCTTGTCCGCGCAAGGGGATAAGAGCCGTATCAAGGTGCGCATGGGCATGGAGGGCGCCGGTGATGCCCGTCTATCTGCCGTCGGCGTCACGCTCAGCAGTTCGAACGCGGTCCTGGTGCAGCGCCAGGAGGTGAACGAGGATGGCGTGGTGAAGGGTCTACTCGATATCTACGACCGCGCGAAACTCGGGTTCGTGCGCTCCCAGCCACCGGTGGAGAAGCTGCGGAACGGGGCCAAGGTCGTCCCGGACCGGGTGGTATCCTTCGGTGATCGGATCCTGATGATATCACGCGGTTACGGACAAGGGAAGACCGCCCTGCACTATCAGATCCTCGATGCGAACCTGACCCGTCTGCCTCCGCCGTATGAGTCCTTGTGCGAATGGCCGTTGACCATGCCGGCACCCACGACCGCCGAACC
>JAKQEI010000182.1 GCA_029573495.1 Bacteroidota bacterium
GCCATCTACGACAACTGCAACTCGCTGCACACGAACGCCTACGACGAGGCCATCACCACGCTTTCTTCGGTGGGCGTGGTGATGGCCTCGTCGTAGGCGTTCGTGTGCAGCGAGTTGCAGTTGTCGTAGATGGCGTAGAGCGCCTGCAACGTGGTGCGGATGTCGTTGAAGTCGATCTCCTGCGCGTGGAGGCTGCGGCCGCTGGTCTGGATGTGGTACTTGAGCATCTGGCTGCGCTCATCGGCGCCGTAGCGGTGCTTGAGCGCCTTGGCCCAGAGGCGGCGCGCCACGCGGCCCATCACGGCGTACTCGGGGTCCATGCCGTTGCTGAAGAAGAAGCTCAGGTTGGGCGCGAAGGCGTTGATGTCCATGCCCCGGCTGAGGTAGTACTCCACGTAGGTGAAGCCGTTGGCCAGGGTGAAGGCGAGCTGCGAGATGGGGTTGGCGCCGGCCTCCGCGATGTGGTAGCCGCTGATGCTGACGCTGTAGAAGTTGCGGACCTTCTTGTCGATGAAGTATTGCTGCACGTCACCCATCAAGCGCAGCGCGAACTCGGTGCTGAAGATCGTTGTTCTGCGCCTGGTGGTTCTTTGGGCGTGCCCCGGCTCAAATGCAGCCGGGTCGCGTGCTGCGCTTTAGCCGGTCTTGTCAGGGCCAGCGGCTGCGGCACTGCGGGGTCACGCCTGCGTCGTGCCGCCTCGTTGCTCGCATCCGCAATGCCCTTCCTGCGCCGGGCTGCCGCTTCGCCCGCTCACGCGGAGAACACGCTTGCGATCTCAACCGTTGAAGCCTACATTCGTCCCGGAAAATGCGTCGCCTCCTTTTCCTGCTCACCCTTACGGTCTATGGCTTCAGTGCCCTGGAACTGCACGAGTGGCTGCATGTGCCGCAAGTGGTGATGCACTTTCTGGAGCAGCATACCAGTGAGGACTTCCACGACCTCTTCCACAACGAGCACACCGACGATCAGCAACACGATGAGCACGACCACGATCCGTTCAGCGAGGATTGCCACGGCGAGTTCTGCGCGTGCAGTGGCCTGGTCGCGCTTTCACCGGTGAACAGGTCTCTCCTGATCTCCCTACAGCCGCTCACCACCAAGGTGGGTGCGCAATTCCTCAACGTTGCGCCCAGTGGTTTCACGGGCAACGTGTGGATCCCTCCCAAGGCTTGAGTTGATCCGCCCTTCGGCGGAACGGGAACGCACCGTGCTTCGGCACGGTCCGGGGCCATTGTGTACCCGCGTTCCGCATTCGTCCTTCCTTCCATTCCCAAGTTTTTCCATCCATGATCGACAGGATCATCCGGTTCTCCATACACAACAAGGCCATCATCGGGCTCTTCACGCTCGTGCTGGTGCTTTACGGGGCGTACTCGCTCACGCAATTGCCGATCGATGCGGTACCCGACATCACCAACAACCAGGTGCAGGTGATCACCACCACGCCTACGCTGGCCGCGCAGGAGGTGGAACAGTTCGTTACCGCGCCCATCGAGCGGGCCATGGCCAGCCTGCCCGATCTGGTGGAGATCCGCTCCATCAGCCGCTTCGGGCTAAGTCTTGTGACCATCGTATTCGATGAGGACGTGGACGTGTACTTCGCCCGCACCTTGGTGGACCAGCGCCTGGGCGAGGCCGCCGCACTGATACCGCCCGGGGTGGGCACACCGACCATGGCCCCGGTAAGCACCGGGTTGGGCGAGGTGTACCAATACGTGCTGCACCCCAAGGAAGGGTACGAGGGCACCTTCAGCCCCAGCGAGCTGCGCACCATCCAGGAATGGATCGTAGTGCGGCAGCTGTTGGGCACACCCGGTGTGGCCGAGGTGAACAGCTACGGCGGCGAGGTGAAGCAGTACGAGGTGAGCGTGGACCCCAAGCGCTTGCAAAGCATGGGCGTCACCATCGGTGAGCTACTGCTCGCGTTGGAGAGCAACAACGAGAACACCGGCGGCGCCTACATCGAGAAACGGCCCAACAGCTACAGCATCCGGGGCGAAGGACTGCTGCGCACGCTGGACGACATCCGCAAGGTGGTGGTGAAGATCCCGCCCGGCGGTGTGCCGCTCCTGGTGGGCGATGTGGCCGAGGTGGGCTTCGGTGCGGCCCCGCGCTACGGTGCGCTCACCCGCAATGGCGAAGGCGAAGCGGTGGGCGGCACGGTGATGATGCTGAAGGGTGGCAACAGCGCCGAAGTGGTGAAGGCTATTGAAGCGCGCATACCGAACGTGCAGAAGGCCCTGCCGGAAGGGCTGATGATCGAACCCTATCTGGTGCGCAGCGAACTGGTAGGGCGGGCCATCGGCACGGTGAAGACGAACCTGATCGAGGGCGCGTTGATCGTGATCTTCGTGCTGGTGCTCTTTCTAGGAAATTGGCGCGCGGGCCTCATCGTGGCCTCGGTGATCCCACTGTGCATGCTCTTCGCCATCATCCTCATGAACGCCTTCGGCGTCAGCGGCAATTTGATGTCGCTTGGGGCCATCGATTTCGGATTGATCGTGGACGGCGCCGTGATCATCGTGGAGGCCACCCTGCACCACCTGCATGCGCGCTTCAAGGGAAGGATCCTTACCCGCGAGGAGATGGACCGCGAGGTTTTCGTGAGCGCCAGCAAGATCCGGACGAGCGCGGCCTTCGGCGAGATCATCATCCTGATCGTGTACATCCCCATCCTCACACTGGTGGGCATCGAGGGCAAGATGTTCCGCCCCATGGCCATCACCGTCAGCTTCGCCATCCTGGGTGCCCTGTTGCTCTCGCTCACCTATGTGCCCATGATGAGCGCGCTGGTGCTGCCTCGCAACACGGCGCACAAACCCAACTTCAGCGACCGCATGATGGATCGTTTCCAGAAGTGGTACGATCCCATCATCGGCTTCGCCTTGCGCAACCGGATCAAGACCGTGGGTGTGGCCGTGGCGCTGTTCATCGGCTCGGTCTTCCTGTTCGCACGCATGGGCGGCGAGTTCATTCCCACATTGGAAGAGGGCGACTTCGCCTTCCACAGCATCCTGCCGCAGGGCGCATCGCTCAGCCAGAGCATCGCCAACAACGCCAAGGTGGAGAAGATCCTGCTGCAATTCCCGGAGGTGAAGCAGGTGGTGGGACGCACCGGCAGCGCCGAGATCCCCACGGACCCCATGCCCCCCGAAGCCACGGACCTCATGATCATCTTGAAGGACAAGGACGAATGGACCACCGCGCACGACCGCGAGGCCTTGCAGGACACCATGCTGCAAGCCTTGAGGCAGGTGCCCGGCGTGTTCTACGAAGCCACCCAACCCATCCAGATGCGCTTCAACGAACTGATGACCGGCATACGGCAGGACGTGGCCGTGAAGATCTACGGTGAGAACATGGACACCCTCGCGGTGATCGCGAACAAGGTTGCGGCGATCATCGGCGAAGTGCAGGGTGCGGGTGAACCGCAAGTGGAAAAGGTGGTGGGCCTGCCCCAGATCACCATCACCTATGATCGTGCACGGGTAGCGCAGTACGGCCTCAACATCCGCGAACTGAACCGTACGGTGCGCACGGCCTTCGCCGGCGAGGCCACCGGCGTCATTTACGAGAACGAGCGCCGCTTCGATCTGGTGGTGCGCCTCGGTGACCAGCAGCGACAGAGCATCGACGATGTGCGCACCCTCTTCGTGGCGCTGCCCGGTGGCGGACAGATCCAGTTGCAGCAGGTGGCCGATGTGTCCTTGACACCCGGCCCGGCCCAGATCAGCCGCGAGGATGCCAAGCGCCGCATCGCCGTGGGCGTGAACATCCGTGGCCGTGACGTGGAAAGCTTCGTGGAAGAGCTCCAAGGCCGCATTGATGCCGAGGTGCGCATGCCCGCGGCCTACTACTACACCTTCGGCGGCACCTTCGAGAACCTGCGGGCAGCGAGCAAACGCCTGATGCTGGCGGTGCCCATCGCGCTGGCCCTCATCTTCCTGCTGCTCTTCTTCACCTTCAACAGCGTGAAGCGCGCCCTGCTGATCTACACCGCCATCCCCATGAGCGCCATCGGCGGTGTGCTCGCGCTCATGGCGCGCGGCATGCCGTTCAGCATCAGTGCGGGCGTGGGCTTCATCGCGCTCTTCGGCGTGGCGGTGCTCAACGGCATCGTCCTCATCGCCACCTTCGACCAACTGGAGAAGGAAGGCATCAGCGACCTGAAGGAGCGCGTGTTGAAAGGCACCCGCACACGGCTGCGTCCCGTGCTGATGACAGCGGCGGTGGCCTCCCTCGGTTTCCTGCCCATGGCCTTGAGCGGCAACGCGGGCGCGGAAGTGCAACGCCCCCTGGCCACAGTGGTGATCGGAGGCCTCATCACCGCCACGGCACTCACCCTCATGGTGCTGCCGGTGCTCTATCTGCTCTTCATGGGCGGAGGCAGGAAGCGCAACGATGCCAATGGCGGCAAGGCGAACGCACCGCTGATCGTCGCGACCGTGCTGTTGATCATGATCGGTGGCACCAGCAGCGCGCAGGAACCAATGCCGATGGACACGGCGATCGCACGCGCTTTGCGCACCCATCCGAGCATGACCGCTGCGGAACTGCGTGTGCAGGAACAGGATGCCCTGCGTGGCACGGCCTTCGGGCTGCAGCCGCTCAACGCGCAATTCTCCCATGGCCAGACCCAGGGGCCGTATCCGAAGGACATTATCCTGGAAGCCAATACCGGGTTCGCATTTCCCACCACCATTGCCCGCCGCGCGGCCTACCTGAAGGAAAGCCTGCACCTTGCGGAGAACGAAAAGCTGAACACGGCGGCCTACGTGAAGGAGAGCGTGGGCGGGGCCTACCTGCAATGGGCCATGGGCCTTGAACAGGTGCGTATCCTGCAACAGCTGGACAGCGCGTACGCATCCATGGCGGCCTTCGCACGGCAGCGCTTCGAGCTCGGTGAGACCGGCCGCTTGGAAAGCACCAGCGCGCAAAGCCGCGCCGAGCAGGTGAAGGTGCGCTTGCGCCAGGCACAGGCCGATCTGGTGGCCTACCAGGTGGAAGTGGAACGCTGGACGGGCCCGCTCAGTGGTGCCGTGCCGGTGCCCGAGGAATTGCTCAACACCGCACGAGCGCCGGATCCCGGCGGCGGCAACGACCCGCTCCTGCTCTCCTTGCAGCAGCGCACGCAGGTGGCCGAGGCCGAATGGAAACTGCAACGCAGCCAATGGGCACCCAGCCTGCAGGGCGGCGGCTTCTACCAGACCTTCGATGGCACGTCGCCCTTTTCGGGCTTCCTCATCGGTGCTTCGATCCCCCTGCCCGGCAGCGGCCAGGGCGGTCGCACCTCGGCGGCACGTTTGCGCAGCGAGATCGCCGCGCAGGAACTGGAAGCCGCACGCCGACAGCGCAGCAGCGAGCGCGCCACCACGCAGGCGCAGCTCACTCAATTGCGCGAGAGCCTCGCCTTCTATGAAAGCACCGGTGCCGCGCTGGGTGCTACCCTGCGCGACGATGCCCTGCGTGCCTATCGCGCGGGCGAAGCCGACTACTTCCAATTCACTCAAGGCATCGAGCAGGCCTTTCAACTCAACGCCGAGCACTTGCGCGTGCGTTACGAGCTCGCACTTACCGTCCTCCACCTCCGTGCCCTCAATGGGCTCTAAGACCGCATAGACATGAAAACGCAACCGATCAACAGCGCTCTTCAGCGCATGCCGAATACGCTCTTTCTGCTCCTGCTCACCATCGCACTGGCCGCCTGTGGCGGTGGCGCGGCCTCCGGCGAAGAAGAAGGCCATGGCCACGGCGAAGAGGAGGGCCACGGCGGTGGGAGCACCGTCACCGTTTCGCCGCAACAATTCGCCGCCATCGAGGGCAAGCTTGGCAAGGTGGAGATGAAGGACCTCACCACCGCCCTCAAGGCCGTTGGCTTTTTGAAAGTGCCGCCGCAGAACGTGGCCGACATCACCGTGGCCATGGGCGGCACCGTGCGCGAAGTGCTGGTGCAGGAAGGCGACCATGTGAACAAGGGGCAGGTGCTCGCTACGGTCACCGACCCTTCGATCATCCAACTGCAACGCGACTACCTCGATGCGAAAGCACGACTGGTGTACGCCGAAACGGAATTGGAACGCCAGACCGAACTGGCCCGTGCCAACGTGAGCGCGCAGAAGACCCTGCAACAGGTCACGGCGGAACACGCCTCCTTGCGGGCCAGCGTGAACGCCCATGCCGAGCAGTTGCGCCTGATCAACATCGACCCCGAGAAGCTCACTGCCAATGCACTGCGCTCAGCCGCGGGCATCGTAAGCCCCATCGATGGCACCGTGGCGCACATCGCGGTGAACGTGGGCAGCAAGGTGAGCAACGATGCCACCATGTTCCGCGTGGTGAACAACAGCAAGCTCCACGTGGACCTCTTCCTCTACGAACAGGACATCGCCTCCGTGAAGGTGGGCCAGACAATCGACCTCAGCCTCACCAACCTGCCGGGCAAGAACTACACGGCCGTGGTCTTCGCCATCGGCAGCGCTTTCGAACGCGAGACGAAGACGATCCCGGTGCACGCGGAGATCACCGGCGACAAAGTGGGCCTCATCGACGGCATGGGCGTTACCGGGCGCATCAGCGTAGGCCACGCCACCACCACCGCCGTGCTCACCGAGGCCATCGTGAATATGGAGGGCAAGGACTACGTGTTCATCAGGACCGAAGGTGAAGAGGAGCATGGGCACGGGCATGATGAAGAGCCCGCGCACAAGGAGGAACCGGCGCACAAACACACCGAAGGGGAAGCACACGATCACGCGAAGGAGAACAAGGCAACCCATGCACAAGGTGAGGTGCACGAACATGACCATAGCGATGAACATGCGCACGAGGCCGCAACCGGCAGCATGAGCTTCCAACGCATCGAAGTGAAGCGTGGAACGACCGATGGCGCGTACACAGCAGTAACCTTCCTGCAACCGGTGGACCCGGACGCCGAAGTGGTGACCGGTGGCGCCTACTACCTGATCGCGATGATGAACACGAGTGAAGGACACGAGCATTAAGATCATGAGCACCCATCATTCCCTCGCTGCTCGTTCCACCTGGCGGACCTACCTGCCTGCTATTGTTTCGTTCATCCTGCTCCTCAGCGGCATCGCCATCGACCAGCTGGCACCGCAGCTCTGGCAACAGGCATGGTGGCGTTTCGCCTGGTACTTGGCCGCGTACCTGCCGGTAGGCTGGCCGGTGCTGGTGAATGCGGTACGTACCATCGCGAAGGGCGCGGTCTTCAGCGAGTTCTTCCTGATGAGTTTGGCCACCATCG
Source organism: Bacteroidota bacterium (assembly GCA_029573495.1). Classification (GTDB taxonomy): domain Bacteria; phylum Bacteroidota; class Bacteroidia; order Flavobacteriales_F; family PHOS-HE28; genus PHOS-HE28. The sequence continues at coordinate 7,266 of JAKQEI010000182.1, forward strand.
GCGCGTTCTACATCGGCGAGTACCCCGAGGGCGTGGCGGTGATGCTGTTCTATGCCGTGGGTGAACTGTTCCAGAACGCCGCCGTTGATCGGGCCAAGCGCAATATCCAGGCCTTGCTGGATGTACGTCCGGATACCGCGAACGTGCTGCGCGACGGCATCCCGGTGGAAACGCCCGCTGCTGAGGTGAAGGTCGGTGACATCCTCCGCAT